>JAQSXU010000338.1 GCA_029256485.1 Clostridiaceae bacterium | reverse complement strand
TATCATTTATACGTAATAATATATAAACAAAGCTTTAGCTTTAAAATAATTATATAAATTCAATTGAATTACATATACTTTTTAAATGTATAATTAGGCATAAGTTAAAACAACCTAATGCCTAATTAAAATACAAACTATGATTTTCTAATAAAAATTTATATTTACTAACTTATCTTTTTAAATAGTATTAATAAATACCTTATTTATTTCTTTCTTTTAATTCTGCAATAATTTTAGGATATATTTTATCTAAATCGTAGAAATAAAGTAATACAGCTGTTAGTATTGATGCAGCAATTGGTGCATATGCAAAGGAAACTTTCATTGCCATGATTGCTGAATCACTTTGAGTAGCTTGTCCTCCAATATATCCACCAAGGCCTAATATTGCTCCAAGTACTGCACCGCCTAATCCTGTACCTACTTTTTCAGCAAAACCTTCTGCTGCAAAAGTTAAACCTTCAATACGAATTCCATGTTTCCATTGACCATACTCTACTGTATCTCCAAGCATTGCAAAGGCTGAAACTAAGAATCCAGCGGATCCTAAACCTTTAATAACTAGTCCGACTATGATAATTGTAATATTTGTTGGAGCTAATGCCATAGGTATTGAGCCAACTATAGTTAATATTATTCCACCTAAAGCAGTGTTTCTTTTTCCAAACTTAGTAAGAACAGGTCCTGCTAAAAATGATCCTGCAATTATAGGTAAAAAAGATGCTGTTCCAATTACTCCAACTAAATTGGGATTTCCAAGTACATATTGAGCATAATAAACATTTACTCCACCAAGTCCTGCTGATATAAATATTATTACAATACTAGCTACAATCATTGCCCAATATTTATTTCTAAATAATGTTTTTAATCCATCCTTTAAAGAGAAATCAGCATTATCTACTGGCGCTGCTACTCTTTCCTTTGTATTCTTAAAACACATAAAATATAATACCGCTGATGCTATTCCATATACAACTGCAAGAAGAAGCCATCCCCTTTTTCCATCGCCAAAAGTCTTTACTAAAGGCATTGTAATTATACTAAGTATTAATGCACCTAAAAAACCAAACATACTTCTATAAGAACTTAATTGTGACCTTACATTTGAATCTTGACTTATTAAAGCACTCAAAACGTTATACGGAGTTGCTGTTCCTGTAAACATAAGCATTCCAAAAATATATGTAATAAATGCATAAATAATTTTACCGTTACTACTTAAATCTGGCGCTGTAAACATTAGTATTAATGATACTGCATAAGGTATAGCTAGCCATAAAAGCCAAGGCCGAGCCTTTCCAAACTTTGTTTTTGTCTTATCAACAATTGCCCCCATTGCTAAATCTGCAACTCCATCAAGAATTCTTCCTGCAAGTAAAATAAATCCAACTGTTGCTACTGCAATTCCTGCAATATCTGTATAGAAAAAACTTATAAAAGTATTTGCAGTAGTCAATAAAAGATTACCTGCTAAATTTCCAAATCCATAAGATACTTTTTCGCCAAAACCAACTTTATTATTTTCACTATTAGCTGAAATATTAACATCTGCCTTTGAATTTATATCCATATTTCTCCTCCTACTTAACTTATAATTCATAAGTTATTTATTCATAAGTTATCGATTACAAGCTGAGCCCAAACTTTAAGTTAATCAAACACTATACTCATATAATATTTCAAATTCATCTTAAAACCAATAACATAACTTAATGAAAAAGGCTGACATTTTTTAATCTAAATTTCAAGTGATAAAAAATTTATTTAGACATTACTTTATATGTATATGGCTATTTGAAATCATTAATCATACTTTTGTAATCCTATATCTAATTTAAACTTACAACATTTAGTTTTAATGATTGACATTTTTTAATCATAGGATTATATTTTTAAAATAATAAATCTAAGTTTATATAGATAAAAAGTCTATAATAAATCCTATAATTGTGCTTAGGTATTTTTAGAAAGGAATTGGTGTATAAAATGAACTTAATGGAATTAGATAAATTTTTAAAAGAATATACAGAAGACGAATTATATTATAAAAAATTTTATTTAGCTAAACAAAATCCTAATACTTATAAAACCTTTATGGATAATTTGGATATAGAATACATAAAGAAATTAAGGCTTCTCATTCCTGGAATTGACCATGGTATTGATCCTTCTTTCATGCCAGAAGATCTACTTTTTGTTGAAAAGAAAAACCATAATGTCATAGCACTAAAACACTATAGATATACTCCTGAATTTAATCATAAACATAGTTTTTTTGAAATGAGTTATGTTTATTCTGGAAGCTTCAAACAAGATATTTCTGGAGATGAAATTAATTTTAATGAAGGTGATTTATACATTCTGCCTCCTAATGTTGAACATTCTGTTGGCATTTACGATGATACTGTACTGGTTAATTTTTTGATCAGAAGAAGTACCTTTAATGATACATTTTTAGAAGTATTAAGTGAAGAAAATATCTTGTCTGCTTTTTTTACTAAGATTTTGTACACTAAAAATTACAATAACTACATTATATTCCACACAAATAATAATCCTGAAATAAAGAAAATTCTTTGTGAAATGATAATTGAAGACTTTGAGAATAAGAAATACAGCAATAAAATTTTAGATAATCAAATTATGATACTCTTTGCTAATTTACTAAGGAATGATATTAATAAGGTAGAATTACCTCAAGAACTGCAAAAGACTAACAAACAGCTTGCCTCAATAATTTCTTATATTCAAGGAAATTATAAGACTATAACTTTGAATGATTTATCAAAGGAATTTCATTTTTCAATACCGTATTTAAGTAAGCTTATAAAAAAAACAACAGGCCATACCTTTAAAGAAATGATTCAAACCTTAAAATTAAATAAGGCAATTGAACTTTTATCCTCAACAGATTTAAAAATTCGGGATATTAGTGATGCTATTGGTTA
>JAQSXU010000337.1 GCA_029256485.1 Clostridiaceae bacterium | reverse complement strand
GGGAATAACTCCAGCCATTAGCTGCAGCGGTCCACTTTGCATAAAGGGTTATGTTAGAAGTAACTTTTTCTGTTGTAAAGTCCCACTTGTTTACACATTCTGCTTCCTTATACCAGCCCTCAAAGATATAGCCTGGTCTTGTTGGTGAAGCTGGGGCTTGTATTAATGTATTTTTATCCGCTATGATATCATCCACATCGCTTCCACCCTGACTGTCAAATAGCACTTGTGACATTTTGGTTGGATCTACCCTGACGATGGAATTATCAGCTTCATGATAAAAAAACGATACATTATTATCTGAAATCTCAATTAAATTAAAATCACTTCTAAAATACATAATTAATGAGTAAGTTTCGCTGTCATAAAGGCTTGTTTTTGTAAATGCACTGCCATATTTTGCGAATATAATATCCTCATCACCGAAACTGCCTAAAATACGGGCAGGGATATGCCTATCAAAAGCAAAACCGGCGTAGTAAACTTTTTCTCCATCAAATATGGTATATCTGCCTGGGTATGGAAATCCATATCCGCCATCATAATTTGTTTTACCAATAACCTTATTATCAGTAGTACTGTAATAAGTCATATTAGAGCCGCTTAAACCCGATTCGCCAATGTATAATATATGATCAGTAGTGTTTATTGCCAAATCCGGCTCTTGTACACTGTTCACTGGTATTTTTTCATCTGTTCTTGCTGTTAGATCATATTGGTATATATTGCACCACTGATCACGTTGTGCATAATAAATTTTGTCCCCATCCTTCACAATTCTGTATGGATCTGATGTTGTATATAATGTTTCTGTAATTGCTCTGCTGGCCATATCAACAATGACTATTTCATTTGCATCATCAAGAGCAATGTATAAATTTCCGCCATCCTGAATAATATCTGTTGGGCTGCATGGAAATATCAATGATTTTTCTAAGTTTAAAGTTTCAGCATTTATAAAAAATAAAGCTTTATCATCCTTTGAAATTCCATATAGTGTATTGGTGGATTCATTCAGTACCCATTGAATAAGCTTTGATTTTAATTGTAATATACTTGTACTTGAACTGATTTGTGTACTCTGCTCAGTATTCTGAATTAGATTGGCTGCATTTCCCGAAATAAGTGATATTACGTTACTGCTGTCTATAGTATTAGAGGTATCATTAAACCTTTTAATTACACCATTTTCTTTACTATAAATATATAAAGTATTATCTGAGGCTTGTACTAAATCAGCATTAAATCCGTAGTCCCCCAATTTTACATGGCTGTCTTTATTGTATACACTTTTATTTGTATAAACCAATCCATTATTAACATATATTACGTTTTCTGCACCGCCAAAATCTCCATTAAATCTGCCTGGATCATTGAGTTTAAAATCCCTGTCAGCATAATATACATTAGTTTCATCAAACAATGTGTATCTTCCTGGGCCTGGAAATCCATATCCATTATTATAATTTGTTTTACCAATAATCTTATTATCAATGGTACTGTAATAAGTCATATTGGAGCCGGTTAAACCTGATTCACCAATATATAATATATGATCCTTTGTATTTACTGCCAGATCCGGCTGATATACAGAGCTTATTGATAATGCCTGGTCAGTATTTGTTGTTAAATTATATTGATATATCTTACACCATTGGTCTCGTTGAGCGTAATATATTTTATCTCCATCCTTTACAATTCTGTAAGGATCTGATGATGTATATAATACTTCTGAAATGGTTTTACTTGTCATGTCTACAACTGCTATTTGATTTATATCATCAAGAGCTATGTATAGTTTTCCATTATCTTTTATAATATCTGTTGGACTTCCATTTAAAGTTAAGGTTTTCTCAATACTCATAGTAGCAGAATTTATGAATATTAAATTTTTTCCTGTTTTAGAAATGGCATATAGAGTATTAGTAGGCTCATCCAGTACCCATTGAATAAGTTCAGAACTGGTTTTCAATTCATTTGAAACAGTTGAAGCCTTAACCTGAAGCGGTGATAACTGAATTACAATAAACAATATTAATAATAAAACGCTCAGCTTTTTTCTCACTTGAATCCCCCTTTATGATAATTAAATTTATAATTTTCTCTCAGTCATTATAAATAATACCATAAAAATGGAAGTCTGAATACTAGTAGATTTTGCCTATAAATATACCCCATTTGTTTTCATTTTCTTAAGTTCCCATTATAAACACACTGAATTTATAAATAATAGAAAGATAAAAATTCCACCACCTACTTTATACAATAAGCTAACCATCTAAAAAATCTTCCTATATTTTTATAAGAAACTATATTGCACAATAATTCAGTCAGCTTTCCAAACTTCCTATAAAAGAAATTAAATGCTAGGAATGGAATCCATTGCTTTTTAAATTTTGGTAGTTTTTTCATTATATTTTTAAACGTGTACACTTCTTTATATATCCATAGATAGCCATTATATAATTCTTCTGCTGTCATATTCTTTGGTTTATATACCACATGGGCAGTATTATAATTTGACAAATTAAAATCTACAATTCTGTTTTCCTCTAATAATGATGAGTATAACTTTGTACCAGGATATGGAGTAAGGATATGTGAGGTTACCGTTTCTATCTTATTTTTAACTATCCATTCTAATGTACTCTTAAATACAGACACATCATCTTCATCTAATCCGAAAACAAAACTTGCATTTATCATTATTCCCCTTTTATGAATTTCATCTACAAGTTTCTCATATCTGTTTACACTATTTTGCACCTTATGGACACTAGCTATTGACTTACTATTTATACTTTCAAAACCTATAAATAGACTTTGACAACCAGCCTCCCTCATTTCATCTAATAATTCAGGCATGTTCACTATATTAGAAGTAACCGCTGCATTCCACTTTAGTTTAAGAGGCTTTATTTCCTTTAATAATTTTTTTGTCCATTTGGGATTTCCAATAAAATTATCATCAATAAACATTATATG
>JAQSXU010000336.1 GCA_029256485.1 Clostridiaceae bacterium | reverse complement strand
TTTTTGCGGGTTCTTCGGAATCCGCAATTTTGTTTTATATCAGAAAAAGAGGGCTGCTGCTCAACTAACTTACAGTTAGTTTTGCAACAGCCCCTTTTTGTTTTATTAACTAATAAGATTTTATTCAACATTTTTATGGATTTATCCATCCTATGACTCTGCTGTCTTAGACTGCTATTATTTAGTCCATGAAATTACTGCTTCCCTTAGCTTGATCTAACGCTTTTTTTTCATCCTCGGATAATTCTAAGAAAGATTCTCCCTTAATAATTTCTTTAAGATATATATAGCAACCTTCTCGACTACTATGGACAGAATTTAGTATAAAGCCACTATTGTTCTTATCAAGCAGTGCCAATACAAAGCTTAGTTTTCCACCCATCTCTCTAAATGCATCATATTTTATTATTCCAACTTTCTGGTAAGTACTCAGGAGGTTTTCATTTATTTTCGTTATATCTACTTTTACTCTCTTAGTTTCTTCTTTAAGTAGATCTATATCAGCAAAGCGCTTTAATACTTCACTTTCTAGGTTTTCACCATTTGCTCCTGACATAAATTTTTTATATTTCTTATTAAGCTTACTATACTTAACCATAGTAATCAGTAATAGTATAAACAGTAATAAAATAGCACCCATGGTACTTAAAATCAAAACAGAAATATTATTATTTATAAATTCTGAGATGTTCATTTTATTTCTTCCTCCACTATGTATCCTAACGAAATCCTATTATATCAATTTATTTTGAATTAATGCATGGATTCAAAAAGCTCCACTATTCGTTCTAATTCGTCGTTTGAATAATATTCTATTTCAATTCTACCTTTGTTGTTTTGTTTTTTATGAATTGATACTTTTGTACCAATAACATTTCGAATTTTTTCTTCAAGATTTCGATAAATAAAGTCATCCTCTAATGCAGCTGCTACTTCTTTCTCAGGCTTATCTAAGAGTATTTTCTTCACTAACTTTTCTGTTTCTCTAACACTCAATTTTTCATCAAAAATTTTACATGCTGTATTATATTGTAAATTCAAATCTTCTAATGGTAATATTGCACGAGCATGTCCACTAGAAATCATATCATCAATTAACATCTGTTGAACTCTTTCATCTAGCTTTAATAAACGTAAGGAGTTCGTTACAGCAGCTCTACTCTTTGATACCTTTTCAGCCACTTCATCTTGCTTTAATTGAAACTCATGAATTAGTTTCTGATAAGCCAATGCTTCTTCAATTGGATTTAAATCCTCTCGTTGTATATTTTCGATTAAGGCAATTTCAAGAATTTCTTGTGAACTATAATCTTTAATAATTGCAGGTACTTCTTTTAACCCTGCTAGCAGTGCTGCTCTCCATCTTCTCTCACCAGCAATTATTTCGTAATACTTATCTTTTTTCTGTAATATTAAAGGTTGTATAATGCCATATTGTTTTATTGAATCTGCTAGCTCTTGAAGTGCATCTTCATCAAAATATTTTCTTGGTTGTCCTTTATTCGGTTCAATCTCATTAATATGAACTAATGTTTCACGTGAAACATTATCAGTTGTTTTACTCTTATTATTGTCTACAGTGATACTTTCCGGTATCATTATGTCTAACCCTTTACCCAGGCCCTTCTTGACAGCCATTTACTCACTCCATTCCATCTTTTCAATGCCCATATTTTCTATAAAATACTTATGTAAGAGATATCGTATATTAATCAACGATTATGTAGAATTTCACTCTTTAACGTTTTCTTTTCTTCATTTTCTTATTATTTATATTTGATTCACGTTCTGCATCATCATTTTCAATAACTTCATATGCCAATTGTCTATAGCCCTCTGCTCCTGCTGATTTTGAATCGTATAGGTTAATCGGCAATCCGTGACTAGGTGCTTCAGCTAATCTTACGTTTCTTGGTATAATCGATTTATAAATATTTTGTTTTAAATTACCCTTTACATTCTCAACTACTTGAAGTGATAAATTTGTCCTTGCATCATACATAGTAAATACTACTCCTTCGATTTCTAGAGTAGGATTTAATCTTTGTTTCACTAGTTTTATAGTATGGATCAACTGAGTTAATCCTTCTAAAGCATAGAACTCACACTGGATAGGAACTAATACCGTATCTGCTGTAGTCATCGCATTAACAGTTAATGTATTTAATGATGGAGGGCAATCGATAATAATAAAATCATAATCATCTCGAATCCGATCTACATGTTTTTTTAATATGTATTCCCTACCTTCAATACCAATAAGTTCTATCTCAGCACCTGCAAGGTTAACGTTAGAAGGTAGAATATCTAAATTTTCAATTTGACTTTCTATCTTGCATTCTTCCAGGGTGCATTCCCCTATTAACATTTGGTATATCGTATTTGTCAAACTGTTCTTATCAATACCCAGACCACTAGAGGTATTACCTTGCGGATCTATATCGATGGTTAGTACTTTCTTTTCTTTTTCTGCTAAACAAGCAGATAGATTAATTGCTGTTGTAGTTTTACCAACCCCACCTTTTTGATTTGCAATTGCTATCACTCTTGCCAAAATAGCACCACCTTTCCAGAGTTGTTATTTCTCTTGATTACATACGATTTATTATAGCATCTTTTATATTCGATAGCTATAGAAAATTAACTAATTATCTAATTTAAAATTAGGATCGCTGATAAAAATATTAAAGTATATTATACTTTTAACTCTCAAAATATTAAAAAGCTATAGGTTAAACTATTAAATGTTTCACGTGAAACATATATGCAATGGTTGTAAAGCTTCCTCTATTATAATACACAAATAATTACTTATATAACTTATTTCAATTGTCGATTTAAGCATAGATTATTTTAAATAACTATTAGTATTATGTAATGAGATCAATTTTATGAGGACAAATACAACTACTATGTATACAACTTTTCTACAATATGTAATGGCTATTTTAAAATTAATTAGTATAGATCCTTTTATATTTTACTGGAAGATTCATAAGATTTCATGATTACTATCTATAGAGTTAGAATAAAAATTTTAGAACAAAGACTTGATATTATGTTTTAATTATAAATATATAATGTCATTTTAGGATTAATAATTTATGAATGTTTCACGTGAAACATATGCAGTATTATTAATTTTCTTGATTCAATTTCCTCGACTTTATATTTACTCCTTATTATTCTGATAGTGTCAAGATTTATGTGTAAATAGATTTATGAGTACTTCAGAATAAACATCTCCTGAAGATCATCATAAGCCATAGCAAAACCTCTAAGCTTTT
>JAQSXU010000335.1 GCA_029256485.1 Clostridiaceae bacterium | reverse complement strand
TTCTTTTAATATTAATAAATTGACTGTAAATGGCAAGTACAGTAGTAAAACGGCAGAGGCAGTGGCTAATTTCCAAGCATCTGTAGGGCTAACTGCAAACGGTGTTCTAGACGCAAAAACGTTCTATCAGCTAGAGAATGATTACATGAGCAGGAATAATATGCAAATTATACCGCCATTACAGACGGAAAAGTTAGCTTTTACACCTAATGCTGAAACTGGTGGTGGGAGTAGTTTCCCTAAGGGGACGGGTAAAACTCCTACAACTGTAAGTGATAATGGATTGAATTTTATTGCTAATATGGAAGTAGGAAAGGGTGACTTGGTATTGGATTCTAATGGCAATATTATAGAAATCAAGCCAACTGTGAATAACACTACAATAGGTTACGGATACGATTTAACAAAGGACCCTCTAAATTTAGGAATTAAAACAGCTAAAAATATAAGCCAAGCTGATGCATTAGATTACTTAAAAAGAGTTTCTAACCAATATGCTCAAGTGATTGCAAATTCTAAAGATATTACAATCACATTAAATCAGCAGCAGTTGGATGCTCTAGTTGCTTTAAAATATAACATAGGTTCCTTAGGTGTAGTTCCTAATTTACTTAGCGATATTAATACTAATGCATCGTATAGTACTATTCAAAATGATATATACGCCTATTATAATAGCTTAGTTCAAATAAATCCAAATAATTCAAAATACTTACAGGGGTGGAAGAATAGAGCCGACACTATACTGGATGCTTATTTTTATGGTAATTATGGTAGTATGCCGATAAATGCGGTGAAAGGGGTTTATAAATGAAAATCAAACTAATTTTTATAAGCATATTAATTCTTATTAGTGCTGGTGTTTATTTTGTTGTCAATTTTAATAGGGGAGCAGTTAGTCCTAATGTACTAAATGACAAATTAGAAAGTACAGATACTAAAGCAAAAATTAGTGACAGTTTAAATATAGAATCTGTTTCTCCTTTAAACAATGAAGATTTTATTATAAAGGATAAAAATAACTATATTGAATTAGGTGGAAAATATGGAGACTTAAAAACAAATGAGAAAGTTATAAAAACTGTCCCTGCTAACGAAAATCATATTTACGATATTTATGAATATGATAATTTTAAAATACTTACCCAACCAGGTGGAGACACGAGTAGCATCATAGGAAGTATTGATTTAACAACTTCTATCATCCAAACTTCAAGAGGTATTAGTATAGGCAATACTATATCTGATGTTGTTGAAAAGTATGGAAATTCAGATAATTCCGGTGCGGTCGATTCGATTGCACCAGGTCAATTTAATTATCAATACGATGGTAAGTTTATAACATTTTTTGTTGATAAAACCGGGAAAGTAGTTCTCATCAGATTTGAAATTGTATAATATAAGCTCTTTTACGCTTGTTTATAGACAGTTATCTTTGGCTGATCGTCTTTGACACCGAAGTCGACCCCAAGGGGCAAATTCTGACACCGATAAAATCATCCCCGACCCGCATTGCGGGGCGATGTTCGCCGGAGAGGGTCGCTCTGCGACCACCTCCCTTTAACCTGCACCAAAATCATACTTAACTTTTATCGTTAACGAGGAATATTATTGCCCTTTAGGAATCGCTCAAATAGCCTCAAATTTGCCATCAAATACCTGTTAGGGTATACTTTATCTCTATCTTGGGTAGAAAATCGGAAACAGGGGCGACACGTTGCGACACTGAGGTAAGATATTTCGGAGCAGATTCTCGACAAGAAATGAGATTGTAGACTAATCATGAAAAAGCTCAAATAAATTACCCCAGATTACGATCTGCTTTTCATGGTTCGCACTACCCTCTGTTCATGGTGCCCCCCTTCTTTTCAGGATTTTTCATCTGTGGTAAAATGGGACGCAACAGGGGGTTTAAGGGGGAAAATATTTTCTCTTAAAAATCACGAAAAACGAATCAACAACAGAGAACAAGGTGTGATTAACTCTTTTTTCTCTGTTGTTATTTTTTTATTCTATTTACTTTCGTTGCCCTTTTTATTTTTTAGTCTTGATTCTCCTCATCAAAATTTCTTAACCATCTTTTCAAACTTTGACTTGAATTATAGCTGAACCAGAGTTAGCCAGATAGAAGAAGATGGTACTATGACCACCTATTGTTGATTGTCAAGTAAAATTGACCACTTCAGATTTCCTTGACAATCAACATTCGGAAGGCTTTTGGATATTTAAAAATGACCATACGCAATCAAATGCTATTGGAAACTAAATAAGGAGAAAAAAATGCTGAATCTTTGTAAAAAAAATTATCTATTCATATTTATTATTGTAGCTTGTATATTTATTACTACAATAATGATATTCATTTTTAATATTGAAAATAAAGGAAGAGATTTTTATATTGAAACGTTTCGCAATAATAAAGAATTATTTGTGGATATATCAAATAGCATTATAACATTACAAAATGAAGTAAATATTTTTCAAGAAGATGGAGAAATCTATGTTAATCAAAATGGAGATAATACTTTGCTTTCTGAATTTACACTTAATGAAGTTACAAAAAGTAATATAATGAGAGTATTAAATGATTTAAATATAAGTAATATTGAAAAATATAGTACATATATAGAATTTATATTTTATAGTAAAAAAAATCAATATAGTATAGCTTATACAGTTGATAAAAATCAGTTAATTAGTTATACAAATGAGGTATATTTAGAAGATAATTGGTATTATTGCTATATTTCTCTTGAATAAATTCTTATATGGCAATAAGCTATTAAAAACACTACATGGAATTAGATTCTGACTGTTAATAATTTACGATATTGTTATTAGTTATATGTTGAATAAGTCTGAAGCATCTTAATAAAACATCCTGTTATCTAAAAAGATTGACAGCGGAAAGATATCAATATCTAGGACAAACGACCATGCTGAACAAAGAATACAGTGATAAAGGCTCTCCTTATGCTGAATATTACATAGCCAATAATCA
>JAQSXU010000334.1 GCA_029256485.1 Clostridiaceae bacterium | reverse complement strand
TATGTTCTTTTTTAAGAAGCAGGCACTTTGGGCATTAATAGGTATAGTGGCCATGTTTTTTGCAATAAAAATTGATTATCATAAATATAAAAAGTACACGAAAATCATGATGCTTGGAACAGTGGCACTTCTTTTTGCCGTATTTGCTTTCCCGGCTATTAATGGTGCAAAAAGATGGATTCAGCTTGGACCTGCACAATTTCAGCCCTCAGAAATTGCAAAATACGTAGTTGTGTTATATATGGCAAAAAGTATCGAAGCCAAGGGTGAAAGAATCAAAAGCTTTTTTAATGGAATATTACCTTATTTAATTATTTCAGGATTTTATGCAGGAATTGTATATAAGGAGAAAAATTTAAGTATAGCCTCCGTAATTATGATAGTTACATTAATCATATTATATATAGCTGGTGCAAAAACATCCCATCTTGTTGGAATATTTTCACTGGTGGTGGCTGCAGGTGCAGCAGGAATATATTTTGTTTCATTCAGAATGAAAAGACTGCTGAGCTTTCTGGATCCCTGGAAGGATGCAAAAGGAACCGGGTATCAATTAATACAATCATTACTTGCGCTTGGGTCAGGAGGTATATGGGGAGTCGGACTGGGCCGGTCAAGACAGAAGTGTTATTATATACCAGAACCTCATAATGATTTTATTTTTGCTGTAATAGGTGAAGAACTTGGCCTTATTGGCTGCACCTTAATAATTATTTTATTTATAATATTTATATGGAGAGGTATTGTAATTGCAGTAAATGCAAAGGATACCTATGGAACCATATTAGCTGTGGGTATAACCGGTGTTATTGCAGTACAGGCAATCATTAACATTGCAGTTGTAACAGGTTCCATGCCGGTAACTGGAGTACCATTACCATTTATCAGCTATGGAGGGTCATCGTTATTATTTAATTTAGTAGCCATGGGAGTGCTTCTGAATATATCCCGGCAGGGTGAAAAAAAATTTAATATTTCATAGATTTCAAAGTAAATTATATTATAAATAGCATTGCTTTTTGCAATGCTATTCTTATGAAAAAAATTATTTTTTTAATTTAAATTTTAATGAAATTAATTAAGTTAAGTGCTATGATGTTATTAGGAATTTTTATATATTTTTAGGTAGGTTAAAAATGAACGAAATTATTGATAAATCAAAAAATGAACTGATTGTAAAAAGGCGAAGGAAAAAAAGAATTAAAAATTCTTTGCTATTATTATTATTGCTAATATGTATTTTTATCACTTTGTGTTTAAAACTGCAATATTTTAATATCACTGATTTTGAAGTTTCTGGTAATAGGAATATTACTAAAAATGAAATTGTTAAACTTTCTTCAATTGAAAAAGGGAATAATATTTTTTATACAAATTTATCAAAAGCCCGTACAAATATTGGCAGCAATCCGTATATACAAAGTGTAGAGATTAAAAGAAAGCTTCCAAGTACTCTGAACATTGAAGTGGTGGAAAGAGATGCATATTTCTATGGTAATGATCCCAGCGGTAAATATGTAATAGTTGATAATGAAGGTGTAGTGCTTGAAATTAGGAAAGAAATAAATAACATGAAACTTTTGAAAATACTGGGATTTGATTTTTCTAAGGCAAAGGTTTCAAAAACACTTCCTGTGGATGATTCCAGAAAGATAAAGCTTTTAAACACCTTTACTGATTTATTGAAAGCTGATAAAAGCGGCTTAACATTAAGCATTATAGATATAAGCAATTTATTAGATATAAAATTATATTATGGTAACATTTGTGTAATGTTAGGAAACAGCGAAGATATTCAAAATAAAATTAATAAGGCAGTTAACATTATTTTAGTCAATAAGCTTAAAGATAGTAAAGGGTATATAGATGTAAGTTACGATGGAAACCCTGTATTCTATATTGAAAAATAGGAGGAAGAAGTTATGCGTAAATCAAGCCAGCACGTTAGTGTGGCCATAGTATGTGGAATTCTAGGGTTTATGTTAACCTATCAGTTTAAAATATTGTTAAAACAAGACAAAGTAGCTACAAATCCCAATAACAGTACGGATATTACTGTAGAAATTGAACAGTATAAAAAAGAAAAAGAACAGTTACAGACAAAAGTTAATGATTTACAGACAAAATTAAATAACTATGAAAATGCAGCAGCTAATTCCAGCGAGTCTTCAAAAAATTTACTTAAGGAATTGGAAGAAAGCAGACTATTAACTGGAGCTGTTGACGTTCAAGGACAAGGGGTGGTAGTATATCTTACTCCAAATAATTCCTTGTTTGGTACAAATAATAATGACAGAATTGGTGCTCAGAATCTGGTTTATTTAGTGAATGAATTAAAATTTGCTGGCGCTGAGGCTATTTCTATTAATGATATTAGAATTGTAAATAGTACAGGTATAAGGGATGCAGGAAATTATATTTTAGCAAATGATGAAAGAATATCACCATTAAGTCGTATTACCATTAAGGCCATTGGAGATAAGGGACTTTTATATAGTACTTTGGACTTTCCGGAGGTTTTTAGAGATATTAAATTGATATGTGATGTTAAATATGAAAAATCAGATGTTATTAAGATTCAAAAATACAGTAAAACCTATAAATTTGAATACGCTAAACCTGTACAATAATATTTGGTTTTATAAGGAGGATACGTAATGATAGCTTTTATAGGGCTAATTATTGGAATTATAGTTGGCGCCATTTGGCAAATTAATATACCAGATAAGTTTTCACCATATATGTCAGTAGCTATTCTAGCATGTCTAGATTCAGTTTTTGGAGCTTTTAGAGCTAATTTGTCAAAAAATTTCCAAGCGGATATTTTTATTTCTGGATTTTTCGGCAATGCAGTACTAGCTGCAGCCCTTGCATACTTAGGGGATAAGTTGGGAGTGCCAATTTACCTGGCAGCAGTAATAGTTTTTGGAGGAAGAATTTTTAATAATTTTGCTATTGTAAGAAGGTTATTAATTGAAAAGGCTAAGTCACATGAGGTGAAATAA
>JAQSXU010000093.1 GCA_029256485.1 Clostridiaceae bacterium | reverse complement strand
GAAAAAGACGGAAGAGATAATATATCTGTAATTATTTTTGAAGGAGCGTGTGAAAATGATAGGAACTCTTTTGGGAAATAGATATGAGGTAGTGGAAAAAATAGGTGAAGGTGGAATGGCTCTGGTTTACAAGGCAAAAGACAACTTGTTAAACAGATTCGTTGCAGTAAAAATACTTAAACCAGAATATACTCAGGATAAAGCTTTTGTAGATAAATTTAAAGGTGAGGCTACTTCAGTTGCTAGTTTAAATGACAATAATATAGTTAATATTTTTGATGTAGGTTCCCAAAATAATATTAATTATATTGTAATGGAATATGTTAATGGTAAAACATTAAAACAAATAATTAAGGACAATCATAGATTAAGCTCTAGTGATGCAGTTAAAATATCAATACAAATTGGAAGAGCTTTAGATTGTGCTCATAGAAATAATATTATACATAGAGATATTAAGCCACATAATATTTTAGTAACAAATGATGGAGTGGTTAAAGTCACTGATTTCGGTATTGCTAAAGCATCAAATTCTGCTACAATAACAAACTCAAACAAAGTTGTAGGTTCTGCACACTATTTTTCTCCTGAGCAGGCAAAGGGAAGTTATGTTGACTTTCGAACAGATATATACTCACTAGGAATTGTGATGTACGAAATGGTTACTGGAAAAGTTCCTTTTGATGCTGATAGCCCTGTATCTGTTGCATTAAAGCATATTCAAGAGCAAATAGTTCAGCCTAAGGCAATAGTTAATGAAATACCAGACAGTTTAAATAAATTAATTTTAAAAGCATTAGAAAAAGAACCTATAAAGAGATATCAATCTGCACGAGAAATGCTTGTTGATTTACAAAAAATTAATAATAATCAAGATTTAAATATAGAAACAAATAATTTTGATGAAGATGCCACAAGAATATTAGATGCATCGGAAATAAATAATGCCATAGGGAAAAAACAAAAGCAAAATATAAATCAAAATAAGCTGCCAGATGATGATTATGACGAGGATGAAGATGATGAGAATGAAGAAGAAAAACCAAAGTCTTCAAAAAAGAAAAAGATATTAATTTCGGCAGCAATTGTAATACTGGTATTAATTGTTGGTATAGTAGCAGGAGTATTAGCAAATAACAAATTAATTGGAGGGAACTCTTCTTCAGATGTAGAGGTACCTAAAATTATCGGACTTAATAAGGATGATGCAAAAAAGCAAATTGAAAGTGCTAAGCTTAATTATGTTGAAGTAGGTACCGAAAAAAGTAGCAAACCTGCTGGAACAGTTACAAGATGCTATCCTTCTGAAGGAACAAAGGTGAAAGCTAATTCAGATGTAAGGGTTTATATTAGCTCGGGTGAGACTGCATCAACTATGCCAAATTTAAAGGATATGGATTTAGCTTCAGCTAAAGATATAATTAGCAGCAATGGATTAAAGCTTGGAAATGTCACTTACCAGTATAGTGACACAGTTTCAAAAGACAATGTAATAAGCCAAACCCCGGATGCTGACAGCTCTATTGATTCAAATACAGTTGTAGATTTAGTTGTGAGCAAAGGACCTGAATATAAAACTACAAAGGTTCCTAACTTAAAAAATGCTACATTAGATCAAGCTAATAATATGTTAGCTAATGCCAATCTAAAACTTGGAAGTTCTTTTTCAGAAGATACTTCAGACAAGAGTTTAGATGGTAAAATATTTGAGCAAAGTGTTGATCCAGATAGTGATGTAAAAGAAGGAACTGCAATAAGCGTAAAATATTATAAATATAAGCAGCCAGATGCCGCATCTCAAACAAATCAACCAGCAGGAGGAAGCAGCGGCACAACCACAGGTTCAACTACCGGCAGTTCAACTAGTGGAACAACTACAACAGGATCTAATACTGGCAGCGGCACAACTACAGGAACAACTACTGGAACAACTACACCAGGGGGAACAACTAATACTCAGCCTAAAAAATAGAACTTTCTATGCACTAATATGGAGGATATATGATCAAAACGTATGATGGAATTATTGTTAAGGGAATAGGCGGCTTTTACTACGTTAAAACTGACAATGATATTATTGAATGCAAAGCTAGGGGTAAGTTTAGATTTAATGAGCTTACTCCTATGGTAGGAGATAAGGTTACAATTGAATGTAACAACAATAAAGGGACCATAAATAAAATTCATAGTAGAACTACTGAATTAATTAGACCTGCTGTTTCAAATGTGACTCAGGCAATAGTAGTCTTTGCTGTGAAGAATCCAGATATTAATGAAGAGCTGTTAAATAAGTTTTTAATATTTTGTGAAGTAAATAATTTAAAAATCAAAGTATGCTTTAATAAATTAGATTTAGGTTGCAATGCTGAAGAAGAGCAAATAATCAAAATGATTGAAGAAACAGGGTATGATATATTATTTACTAGGGCAAAAGAAAATATAGGAATTGATGAATTAAAGTCAAGTTTAAAAGGAGAAATTAGTGTTTTCTGTGGACCATCGGGGGTTGGAAAATCAACAATTTTAAATAAAATAGCTGGTGAAGAGCTTATGGAAACTGGTGAAATAAGTGATAAACATAAAAGAGGGAAACATACTACAAGGCACTGTGAACTAATTGACATTGACGGTGGTCTAATTGTTGACACACCAGGATTTTCCTCTATAGATATATCTCAAATTAATCATGATAACTTGCAGTACTGTTTCCCTGAATTTAACCAATATTTAGGCGGCTGTAAGTTTTCATCATGTCAACATAGCAAGGAACCCCATTGTGCCATAAAAGAAGCTGTGGAGAATGGACTTATTAACAAAAGAAGATATGATTTTTATTTAAAAATTTTACAGGAGATAAAGGATAGGGGGATTAAATATGATTAAAATATCACCTTCAATATTATCAGCGGATTTTTCAAAATTAGGTGAGGAAATTACAAGTTTAAACAATGGGGGAGCAGATTTAATACACATTGACGTTATGGATGGTAATTTTGTACCAAATATTTCACTAGGGATACCAGTTATTAAAAGCATACGTCAGTATACAAAGCTTCCATTTGATGTCCATTTGATGATAGATAATCCTGGAAGGTATATTGAGGATTTTGCAAAAGCAGGAGCAGATATAATAACAGTTCACTATGAGGCTGATAAACATATAGATAGAACCTTAAATTACATTAAAAGTCTAGGAGCCATGGCAGGAATTGCAATAAATCCAGGGACTCCGGCTGGTGTTTTAGAGAATATTATTACAACAGCTGATATGGTATTAATTATGACTGTGAACCCAGGATTTGGAGGTCAAAAGTTTATAGATTATAGCTATGAAAAAATTAAAGCTGTAAAAGAACTAAGAAATAAATACAATAAAAATTTGAAAATAGAAGTAGATGGCGGAATAGGTGAAGATAATATTAAAGATGTATGCGAAGCAGGTGCAGAAATTGTAGTAGCTGGTTCTGCGGTGTTTAAAAACCATAATATTAAAGAAAATATTGAAGGGTTAAGAAGTAAACTATAATGAAAGCAGTTATTATTTCAGGAGGAAAAGCGCCGTCAGATGCTATATTAAAAAGTGAAATTGAAAATAGCGATATTATAATATGTGCTGACAGCGGTGCTGATTGTTTATACTTAAATAAAATTGTTCCTAATTATCTTATTGGTGATTTTGATTCAATTGATTTGGGAATACTTGAGTACTTTAAAAATAGCAGCTGTGAAATAATAAAATATCCAAGTAAAAAAGATTTTACAGATACATTTTTAGCTGTAGATAAGGCAATTCAGTTAAATGCAACAGAAATTATATTGCTTGGCTGTACTGGCAGCAGAATAGATCATTTTATTGGAAATATTAATATTTTAAATTATTGTTTAAATCAAGATATAAAGGCTGTTTTAAAAGATGATAATAATGAGGTATTTCTTAAAAGAGAATCATTTATTTTAAAAAATTATGGTTATAAATATTTTTCTCTACTGGCTTTTAGTGGTACTGTTTTTGGGCTAACACTAAATAATGCTAAATATCAGTTGGATAATTATAATTTGTCCATAGGGGATTCATTAACAATATCAAATGAATTTATTGGTGAATCTGCAAATATTAAATTTAATAGCGGAACTATAGTTGTAATCCTAAGTAAAGATTGATAAAAAGCCTTCTATGAATTTATAGAAGGCTTTTGTAACACTATGAAATATTCTGCATATAATATTATTGAATTAATTTATGGGATAATAATTATGTCAAAATATAAATTTGATTTTTGGAACCACATAGGTAAAAAGTGTGATGCTGGCTTTATAGTGGCATCTGTAGGGATAGGTATAGTTGTTGCTGTTATTATCCCTTTCTGGGGACTATTATTAGCAGTAGGGATATCACTAGTTTTTATAGGATGGTATTTGGTGGAGCACAAATAAAGGGGTGAGGTTATGAAAATTATAGCAGTAAAATTGCCTAGATTCTTATCTGCTATATTTAAATTCTTTATGAGAAAATAATGATACAGATTAAAATGTTAATTTTAAAACTATAAAAATAAAAAAATGCAATTACAAACTGCATTTTTTTATTTTATCAATATTATATAGCACGTTGAACCTTACCTGAGCGTAAGCATCTTGTGCAAACATGTATAGTTTTTGGTGTCCCTTCAACTATAGCCTTAACCTTTCTAAGGTTTGGAGCCCAAGTTCTTTTTGACTGACGGTGAGAATGACTATACTGAACACCTGCTATAATGCCTTTTCCGCACACTTCACATTTTCTTGACATATTAAACACCTCCTTATAATTGCAAAGGATAGTCTTTACAATTCAAACATTAATTATTTTACCACATAAAGTGCATATTGCGCAAGTGAATTGTAGAAATTATATAACAAAAATAGCTTATTTATTTATTTATTTCCTTGAATTAATTCTTCATTTAATATAAAATATGAAATGTGGTATCATTAAATAAATGACTTTAATTTATGTTTATTATAACACTGAAATTATTGGCTTATAAAAGTAATTAGCTTAAATGCTGATTACCTGAGTAGAAGGAGGTTAACATATATGATAGGAAATATTGCTAATGAAAGTGGAACAATAAATTATTCTGAAGAAATTATTGCTAACATAGTTGGAGTTTCTACAATGGAATGCTATGGTGTGGTTGGTATGGCTTCTAAGAATGCAACAGACGGTCTATGGGAGCTTATAAAGGGTGAAAGCTTAAGTAAAGGTGTAAAAATTCGTTCAAAGGATAATGAATTATTTATTGAATTATACATTATTGTTGAATATGGAACTAAAATATCTGTAATTGCTAATAATATAATTCAAAAGATTAGGTACAATGTTGAAAATTACACTGGACTAAAAGTATCTAGTATTACAGTTAATGTACAAGGTGTAAGAGTTTAGGGGGTATTACATAAATGGAACACTTTAAAATTGACGGACTAAGATTTTATAATATGGTGGTAAACGCCAGCAATAAGCTAGAAGCAGAGAAGGATTATGTAAATTCTTTAAATGTATTTCCTGTACCTGATGGTGATACTGGAACTAATATGTCAATGACTTTCAGAAGTGCGGTTAATGAAATACAAAACTCAAAGGAACTACCTTTAGGAGAGATGTCAAAAAAATTAGCTAAAGGTGCTTTAATGGGAGCTAGAGGGAATAGCGGCGTTATTCTTTCACAAATTCTTAGAGGTATAGCCAAAGGACTTGAAGGAAAGAGTGAAGTAAATTCAGAAGAATTTACAAATGGCCTTATAGAGGGAAGAAAGTCTGCTTACAAGGCAGTAATGAGACCAACTGAGGGCACAATATTAACAATAATAAGAGCTGCCGGAGAAAGTGCTGAAAAAAGCACAGAAAAGGATATTACAAAGCTTCTTAATGAAGTATGTAACTACAGTAAAGTTGTGTTAGATAAAACACCTGAAATGCTTCCTGTATTAAAACAGGCTAAAGTTGTAGATGCTGGAGGAATGGGATTACTAATAATATTAACTGGAATGTATGAAGCTTTGTTAAATAATTTGGAAAATACAATTTTAAAAGAAACTAAAGCTTCAGAAAATGTTTCAGCAGCTAAAAATTTAGGCAATACTGAAATTAAATTCGGTTATTGTACAGAATTTATTATTTTAAATAGTGTTAAGGATATAGATGGATTTAAAGAGGATTTATCTCATTATGGGGACTCCATGGTTGTGGTTAGTGATGATGATGTTGTTAAAGTTCATATTCATACTAATGATCCAGGATTTATTTTGTCAAAGGTTGTAAAATTAGGAGAATTGACAAAAATTAAAATTGAAAATATGAGAGAACAGCATAGACATGTTTTAGGTATTGAAAATATTGATGAAAATGGTAATAATACCACTGAATCATTTATAGAAAAAACTGCTGAAAATAAAAAGAATGCATTTATTTCTGTTGCAGTTGGTGAAGGAATAGTAAATATACTTAAAGATTTAGGTGTAGATAAGGTTATTGAGGGTGGTCAGACTATGAACCCAAGTACTCAAGACTTTATGGATGCAATAAATAATATTAATGCAAACAATATATATATTCTTCCAAATAATAAAAATATTATAATGGCAGCTACACAGGCAGCAGAATTAAGTGAAAAAAATGTTATTGTAATCCCCACTAAAACTATTCCTCAGGGAATTACAGCAATTACTGTGTTCAATCCTGAAATTGATCCCCAGGATAACGTGAAAAATATGAGCGATGCTATTGCTACAGTAAAGACAGGTTCCGTTACCTATGCTGTTAGGGAAAGTGAAGCAGATAATTTGTCAATAAAAGAAGGGGATATTCTTGGTATCCTGGATGGCAAAATTACAGATATAGGTAAAGATGCTTATGGAGTTTGTGAAGAATTGATTAACAGAATGGTTGATGAGGACAGTGAATTAATTACTATTTTCTATGGAGAAGATTGTGACAAAGAGAAAGTAGATAATATGGTTAATAAACTTGAAGAAAAATATGCTGATATTGATTTGCAATGCTATAAAGGCGATCAGCCTATTTACTATTTTATTTTATCAGTTGAATAAAAAAAGCCTTAGGGCTTTTTTTATTTGAAATACAGGAGAGAATTTTATGGATGTTTATAGTGATATATCTACTTTAAAAGGCGTTGGACCCAAAACACTAAATATGTTAAATAAATGCCTTATATTTACAATTCTGGATTTAATATTATACTTCCCTAGAGATTACGATATTATTTCAAATTATAAAAATAATGAGGAAACCAAAGGAAAAGTTATAGTTAGAGGAATAATAGAAGATTTAAGGGGAAACATTAGAACAAGGACGGGAAAAAACTTAACCAATGTTCAGTTCAATACTGGAGATAGCATGATTGAATTGAAGTGGTTTAATCAGCCATATATAAAAAACTACATAAAAGTTAACGAAGAATATTTATTTGAAGGTAAAATGCAAAATTTCAAAGGAAAATTTTGTATGATAAATCCAAAGCTAATTAAAAGTAATAAAAATGAAATGGAAGATAATACATATAATAAAATTATACCGAAATACCCTTTAACTAACAATCTAAGTAATTCAACTGTTGTTAAACTAATAAATGAAGTTTTATCACAAGTATTTATAGAAGAAAATTTACCACAGGATATAATATCAAATTATAATTTTTGCTCCTTAGATGATGCTATTAAAAATATTCATAATCCAAAGGATGAACATAAACTTAGAGAGGCAGTAAGAAGGCTGAAATTTCAAGAGTTATTTACATATTCTATTAAGATATTAATGTTAAAAAAATATAGACAAAACAATAAAAGTGGTAATATATATTCAATTACAAAAGACTTAGTCAGGTTTAAAGAATCACTTCCATATTCTTTAACTAATGCCCAAAGCAGATGTGTTAGAGAAATTTTATTGGATCAAAAGAGTACTAAAATAATGAACAGACTTGTACAAGGAGATGTGGGAAGCGGTAAAACAATTGTTGCTATTATAAGTATGCTTAACGCAGTAAAAAACGGATATCAGGCTGCTATGATGGCTCCAACTGAAATATTGGCTAACCAGCATCTTGGAGAAACTAAAAAGTTATTAGATAATTTTAATATAAATATTGAAATGCTGAGTGGAAGTCAAAGTAAAAAGGAAAAAGATAGAATAAAAGAAAATGTTAAGCTGGGTCTGGTTGATATATTAATTGGCACACATGCTTTATTAGAAGAAGATGTAGAATTCAAAAAATTAGGATTAGTTGTTACGGATGAACAACATAGATTTGGAGTATCACAAAGAAGTAAGCTGATAAATAAAGGAAGTAATGTAGATATTTTAGTAATGAGTGCAACACCAATTCCAAGAACGCTTTCACTATATTTATATGGAGATTTGGATGTATCAATTATAGATGAATTGCCTCCAGGAAGAGAGAAAGTGGATACCTATTATATTAGTGAAAATAGGAAAGACAGAGTCTATAGGTTTGCTGTTCAGCAGCTAGAAGAAGGAAGACAGCTATATATTGTATGCCCCTTAGTGGAAGAAAATGAAGATTTAAAATTAAATTCTGTAATAAGGCTTTATGAGCAATTAAAAGAAAAATATTTTAAAAATTTTAATATAGAGATTTTACATGGTAGAATGAGTGCAAAAGAGAAGGATTTAATAATGGAAAAGTTTAAGAAAGGTGAGATTTCAGCAATTATTTCTACAACTGTAATTGAGGTTGGAATAAATGTGCCAAATGCCACAGTTATGATTATTGAAAATGCTGAAAGATTTGGACTGGCGCAGCTTCATCAATTAAGAGGCAGAGTGGGAAGAGGAAACCACAAATCATTTTGTATACTTATAGCAGATATAAAAAATGATATAATAAGAAAGAGAATGGAGATTTTGAAATCAAGTAATGATGGATTTTACATTTCTGAGCAGGATTTTAAAATCAGAGGCAGTGGAGAAATTTTTGGACTAAGGCAGCATGGAGATAATGGCTTAATATTATGCAATTTACCTGAGGATATAAATATATTAAAGGCTGCCAACAACGAAGCAAAGAAAATTATTAACACAGAAGCAGAAGAGCAACAAAAGTTTTTAAGGTTCATAATGAAAAAAATTGAACATAGCTCAAAATATATTTGTTTTAATTAAACCTTACTATAAATGAATTTTGTATACAATCATCCTTCAATTACCTGAGTATTTATAAGACTTTCGGGCAATATAATAATGTACTTAGGAAGTACAAAATGTTTATTGGAGGTGCTATTTATGAGTAGTAATGGCTCAAGAAATCAAAAGGCAGTTCCAGAGGCTAAAAATGCATTGAGACAGTTTAAATATGAATCAGCAGGGGAAATTGGCGTGAAGGTACCAGAAGACGGATATTGGGGAGATATGACATCTAGAGAATGCGGTTCAGTTGGAGGACAGATGGTAAAAAAATTAATTGAAATGGCTGAGCATCAATTAATACAGAGTAGATAGTTTTTTAGGTATGTGCTTCAATGCACATACCTTTTTAGTAATTAAAACTAAAACAATAAATATATAGCAAAATTAGTTTTGTATAATATGTATATATATGCTAAAATATTAAAAAGAAAAACATAATAAGGAGGACAAATAAATGAGAATAATTGCAGGTCTTGCAAAAGGACGTAAATTGTTGTCACCTAAAAGTATGGTAACAAGGCCTACTTTAGATAGAGTTAAAGAAGCAATGTTTAACATTATACAAAATAAAATTTATGGATCAAATGTACTGGATGCTTTTGCTGGTACTGGGAGTTTAGGCTTAGAAGCGGCAAGCAGGGGAGCAAGTCATTGCTATTTAATTGATAAAAGTACCGAAACATATCCATTATTAAAGGAAAACATAATAAATTTTAAATTTGATAATATTTGCAGCAGTTTTAATGAGGACACATATGAAGTTTTAAAAAGATTGGGAGAAAATAAAGAGGTCTTTGATATTATTTTTATAGATCCGCCATATGCTAAGGATATGATTCCTTTAGCAATAGAACTAGTAGATAAATATAATATGCTTGCATCTGACGGAGTAATTGTAACTAAAATAGATAGTAAAGAAATAATCTATGAAGGTTCAGACAATATAGTTTTATTCGATAAAAGAAAATATGGTAACACTACAATTTGTTTCTATAAGTGCAAGGAGGACTAAAATGAAAACCGCAGTATATCCGGGAAGTTTTGATCCTGTGACTAATGGACATTTGGATATTATTAGGAGAGCATCCCGTATTTTTGATGAAGTTATAGTTTCTGTATTAATAAATCCCACAAAGACGGGACTCTTTGATATAGATGAGAGAGTAAGTTTAATTAAGAAAGTAACTAACAATATTCCAAATGTAAAAGTTGAAAGTTTTAGTGGACTTTTAGTAAATTATATGAAAGAAAAAAAAGCTAGTATCATTATTAAGGGTTTACGAGCTGTTTCTGATTTTGAATATGAGTTTCAAATGTCCCATATAAATAAAAAATTAGATCATAATATTGAAACTGTTTTTATGATGACTGATGCAGAAACTTTTTACTTAAGTTCTACGGCAGTAAAACAAGTTGCTATGTTTGGGGGATCTATTAAAGATTTAGTTCCTGATGAAATTGTTAGTGAAATATTAAATAAAATTCAAAAATAAGTGGGGGATTATTTATGGATATAATTAAATTATTAGAGTATCTTCAGGAAATAATTGAAACTTCCAGTAAAGTACCTATTACGGGAAAAGCAATGGTAGATAAAAGAGAAGTTTTGGAGGTAATAGATAAGATAATTAATAATTTGCCAGATGAATTCAAAAAGGCACAGTGGGTTTATGAAGAAAAAGAAAGAATTTTAAGCGAAGCAATTGCCCAATCAGATGAAATTAAAAAACAAAATATGGATTTACTAAGAAGACAAATAGAAAATCATGATATAACAAAAGAAGCTCAAGCTAGAGCACAGCAGATAATATCTTCGGCGCAAAGAGATGCTAAAGCTATGAGACTTGGGGCAAGGGATTATGCTGATGAAGTACTTTCTGAACTGGATAGGGAAATAAACTCCAAGGGAAATATTTTGATAGAAAATATAAAAAATCAAGCTGAAGATTTTTTTCAGCAGCTTGAATCAAAAGTCACTAATTCCTCTTCAGAAATCAGGGAAAATATTAAGGAACTAAGAAATTATAGTAAATAGTTTTTAATAAAACTAGTTAAGCTTTTTAACAATGTTAAAACTAAAGGAATAGCTGCAATCAAATAAATTGTATAATATTTATTAAATATAGGGTTAGTATTGTAGGAAATTGCAGGCACATTACCACTGTATAATTTTATTCTCATAATACTAAATAAAATTACACTGACAATTGAGCAAAATATTCCTTGAATTATTTTATTAAATACATATGTTTTAATTGGAACTTTATATTTATATATAAAAGAATATACTTGGAAAGCAATTGAAATTCCACCAAATCCAATTAAAAATCCTATAATGGAAACTTTAGTTAGCATATTCATATTTGACTGAGAGATTATTGAACAACCATTAGTAATTTCAATTATACCAAAAAGTAATCCCTTTATCACTGAGTTGTTTATACTTGTTAGAGTTGAAATAATATTTACAAACAAAGTTATTAAATTGCTATTTTTAACTATTGATATTATTACTGAAAATAATACAACAAAGCCGCCAATTGACAGTGTATTTGTTATTGATGAATCAACGCTGCTTTTAATTACTGAACCAAAATTTTTAGTACTTAATAGATAATTACTAAAGTTGTAATTGTCTATTTTTTTTTCTTTAATTGTTGGTAAAATTAAACTCATTAAAATGCAGGAAATAATATTGGAGAAAAAAAGCAAATAACCTAGATAACTATTATTGAGCATGGATGTCCCTACTGAACCAATTATAAATAATGGACTTGCATTTGAAGCAATGTTTAACAATCTCTTATATGTATTATAAGAGATTAATTTTTTATCATATATATCACTGGCATATTTACTGCCCAAAGGATAGCCACATAACATACTTATAATAATTACAAAACTACATTGAATAGGTAACCTTAGGGGTTTACACAAAAAAGGACCCAAATATCTAGCGTATATTTCTACTCCTTCATAGCTCATCAATATATTGCATACTATTAAAAATGGAAATATAGAAGGAAATACCTTATTATAAAATAATCTGGCTCCAATCAATGTGCCTTCAATGCAAATTTTAGGCTGAAAGATAAATTCAAATATTATCAGTGTGAAAAAGACCACAATGAGGATGCTTTTATTTTTTAATAATATAAAAAGTAAAATTAATATAATCAAAATTGTCAAATATAAAATAAAATGTAACAATTTAATTCCCCTAATTACTAGTTTATACTAATATATTTTTAAAATATGTTTTTCATTCATTAGTTTTTAATTATTACAGGGTTATTTAAATAATCCGCATTACTTTCCACTTGCTTATTAAGCAAGCTATAAGCCCTTGTAGCTAATATATCTGCTTTTAATGTACTATTAATTTCATTAGGTATCTTGGTTATTATGGGTATGCTGCTGTTCTTTTTCATTTCCCTTATGATTTCTCTCCCCTTATAATTAAAGCCTAATATTCTTGCATATGGACATTGTAAACTTCTAAGCTCAGTATAATTAAATCTATCAAAAAATAAAAAGTACTGGCACAATAATCTGTTAATTCTGGTATATGTATAGCGTTTGGTTTTAACCATTTCAATTAAATTGTTAAAACTGTTAGACTTTTCAATAAAATTATAAATTCTATTGTCTAATCCCTCAGATGCATCAGGAAGTTTATTAAGTGTTTTAGCACCTGAATAAAACCTGTATTTTATAAAATTTAACATTTCTTCTCCGTTCAAGAAAGAGTAATTTTTATCATGTAAATCTGATAGAACACTAAAGGAACTTTTAGGCAAGTAATTTTTAACATTTTCTATATTTTTATTTGTTCTGAAAAATTCTCTTATGGCTGTAGCTGATGCAAGCCGATTATTTAATAGCTTATCATTGTAATTTGACCCTAATCGTTTAATTGGCAAACCAGTTATGCTGCTATTTAGTTTTATAAGACTTTTATAATATTCTATACCAAGAATATTATTTGAAAGACTTAGAATAGAAGAAATATCATGCTCATAAGAATATGTTCTACAATATTTTTCTAGAGCCATTGTTCTCGCCTTAGGAAATGAATTGCCTAAAGCTAAGTAATTATTCAGAATCAGTTTATATTCTAATGGCTCATCATTCAAGATTTTAGCTATATTCATTAAAGCATCTGAATCTTCAGTTTCACTTCCAAAGCATATATTTTCAATAACACCTATGCTATTTAACAATGATACTGCTCCAAATGCAAAAAACTCTGCTGAGGATACACTATATATTACGGGTAGTTCAATAATTAAATCAACGCCATTTAGCAGTGCCATCTTTGCTCGATTCCATTTATCAATTATGGCGGGAACACCCCTTTGAACAAAATTACCACTCATTACCGCAACTATGCCATCACAATTTGTCTTTTCTATAGATTTTTCAATGTGATACTCATGGCCATTATGAAATGGATTATACTCAACTACAATACCAGTTAACTTCAAGATATCCCCTCCAACTTTTTTAGTTTTATAAGTATGAATTTACTAATTTGGATATAATTAAAAAGTATCAATAAATTTGTTATCAGTCAACAATTTATATGAATAAGTTAGTATTTTTAAGTTATTCACAATTAAATTAATTATAATTAGATAAATTAAAGCATTTTTTCTTGAAAATGATATATATATGTATACGTTATTTAGAGATGTCCTAATAGGAAGGGAGAAATGAACATGGAACTTATGAACAAAATTTGGAAGTTAGCGCAAAAAGATAAAAAGAGAATTGTGCTTCCAGAAGGCGAAGAGGAAAGAAATTTACAAGCTTGTGAAAAAATCAAGAACAATGGTATTGCAGAAGTAATTTTGGTTGGTAATAAAAGAGTTATCATTGAAAAAGCTGCAAAACTTGGAGTGAACATTGAAGGAGTGGAAATTAGAGATCCTGAAAATGATGAAAAGGCTGTAAATTATGCAAATGAATTTTATGAATTAAGAAAGAAAAAGGGAATGACACCAGAAAAGGCTGCAAAGATAGTAAAAGATCCTCTCTACTTTGCTACAATGATGGTAAAGTTAGGAGATGCTGATGGTATGGTATCTGGTGCAATCCATACAACAGGAGACTTGTTAAGACCAGGTCTACAAATAATTAAAACTGCACCTGGTGTAAGTGTGGTTTCAAGTGCGTTTATTATGATGGTACCAGAATGCGAATTTGGTGATTCAGGACTACTTTTATTTTCAGATTGTGCAGTTAATCCAAATCCAACAACAGAACAATTGGCTTCAATAGCAGTAAGCACTGCAGAAACTGCAAAAAATTTATGCGGGCTAGAGCCAAGAGTTGCTATGCTTTCATTCTCAACTATGGGAAGTGCTGATCATGAGTTTGTTGACAAGGTTAGAAATGCAGTTGAAATAGCTAGGGGAATGCGCCCAGACTTAGATATAGACGGAGAAATGCAACTTGATGCTGCAATAGTTAAAAAAGTTGCTGATTTGAAGGCACCAAATAGTAAAGTTGCTGGAAAAGCTAATGTATTAATTTTCCCAGACTTGCAATCAGGTAACATTGGGTATAAATTAGTTCAAAGATTTGCAAAAGCTGAAGCTATTGGACCAGTATGCCAGGGTTTTGCAAAACCTATTAATGATTTATCAAGAGGATGTTCTTCAGATGATATCGTTAATGTTGTAGCTGTAACTGCAGTCCAAGCTCAAAATTCATAATAAAGTTTTTACTAAGAGGAGAGATTAATTATGAAAGTACTAGTAATAAATTGCGGAAGCTCTTCATTGAAATATCAGTTAATTGATATGGAAAATGAGAATGCTTTAGCTCAGGGGTTAGTGGAAAGAATAGGTATGGATGGATCAATTTTAACTCAGAAGGCAAAGGGTGAAAAATATATTATTCAACAACCTATGAAAGATCACAAAGATGCTATAAAATTGGTTTTGGATGCACTTGTAGACAAAGAGCACGGTGTAATTTCCGATATGTCAGAAATAGGAGCTGTAGGACATAGAGTTGTTCATGGTGGAGAAAAGTATGATAATTCAGTACTTATAGATAATGAAGTGATGAAAGCATTAGAAGATTGCATTAAGCTTGCACCACTGCATAATCCGCCAAATATTATTGGAATTGAAGCATGCAAGCAGTTAATGCCTAACACTCCAATGGTAGCTGTATTCGATACTGCATTTCATCAAACTATACCAGAATATGCATATATATATCCTCTGCCATATGAGTTATATAAAAATAATGGAGTGAGAAAGTACGGATTCCATGGTACTTCTCATAGATTTGTATCAAATGCTGCAGCTAAAATGATGGGAAAGAACATTGAGAATTTAAAAATAATAACATGCCATTTAGGAAATGGTGCAAGTTTATGTGCAGTAGATGGAGGTAAGTCTGTGGAAACTAGCATGGGCTTTACTCCACTTGAAGGAATAGCAATGGGTACTAGAAGCGGAAGTATAGATCCAGCTATTATTACTTTCTTAATGGAAGAACTTGATATGGATATTAACCAGGTTAATAATTTATTAAATAAAAAATCTGGAGTACTTGGAATTTCAGGTATCAGCAGTGACTTTAGAGATATTGAAGCTGCAGTGGAACAGGGAAACTCAAGAGCAAAATTGGCATTAGACGTTTTTTACTATAAGGTAAGAAAGTTTATAGGTTCATATGCAGCAGCAATGGGTGGAGTAGATTGCATCGTATTTACTGCTGGCCTTGGAGAAAATTCCTACGAGTGCAGAGAGGAATCCTGTAAAGGGTTGGAATTCCTGGGAGTAAAAATAGATACTGAAAAGAACAAGTGCAGAGGAATTGCAAAGGAAATAAGCTCAGATGATTCAAAAGTAAAGGTATTTGTTATACCTACAAATGAAGAACTTATGATTGCAAAAGACACTATGGAAATAACTAACTCACTATAGTTAATATATAACTGAGCGCCCATTGGGAGCTCAGTTATACTATTATAGACTTATTTAAATTAATTTGTACATATAAAACTTCAGTTGCATCGGGAAAAACACTTGACTTTTAATTACCATACTTATATAATAAATTGTGGTTATTACATCGAGGTGATTATATGTTTGTTGATTTGAATGATTTACTAGCGAAGAAAAATATTTCCAAAAAGCTTGATTTAATTATTGAGGAGAACTCATTTAAAGATTCAGATGAAGAAATAAAATTTCTTACTCCAATAGTTTTTGATGGCAATATAGATATAATAGGTGATATAATTAATTTAACTGGAACAGTTAAAACAAAAATACAACTTATATGTTCAAGATGTTTAGAACCTTTTCCATATGATATAAGCTTGGAGATTAATGAAAAATTTTCGAACTTAATAGCTAATGAAGATGATGATATCATCTTTTTAGATAGTGATACTATTGATATCACAGAAATAATAGTAAATAATATTATACTGACATTACCCATAAAGAGGTTGTGTAAGGAGAATTGCAAAGGTTTATGTCAGCAATGCGGATCAAATCTCAATAACTCAGTGTGCAATTGCGTTAAAGATGATATAGATCCAAGATTGGCTAAACTAAAAGATTTGTTTTGACAGATTAAGGAGGTGTTTACTGTGGGAAATCCAGCTAGAAGATTTTCAAAAGGTAGAAGAGATTCAAGAAGAGCTCAGACTTTTAAATTAAGCTTACCAGGAATCGTTGAGTGTCCTCAGTGTCATGAAATGAAACTTGCTCATAGAGT
>JAQSXU010000333.1 GCA_029256485.1 Clostridiaceae bacterium | reverse complement strand
GAGCAGGAATAATATGCAAATTATACCGCCATTACAGACGGAAAAGTTAGCTTTTACACCTAATGCTGAAACTGGTGGTGGGAGTAGATTACCTAATGGGACGGGTAATAAACAATACACAATGAAAAGTAAAGGTATAAATTTGCTAAAAGCCATAGAGTTGCCAGAGTCTTATAGTTGGCTAATGGAAAAAGATTTTAGTGGAAGTATTACAGGAATATATCCTTATTATGTAGGAGACAGAGGAATAACTATAGGTTATGGACATTATGTCGGATACAACGAAGTTCAAGGGCCAAATAAATCTCAATCAGAAATAGAACTATTAAAAGAATTTGGATTAAGTGAAGTTACTGTAAATGTTAAACATAATAAATTGCCATATAAAGTACCAGAGTCTAATGCAATTCCTATTAAGAGAATTAATGAAGTTTTGGATAGTGATATTTCTATACATGCGAAAGCTATAAATAATTATTTATCTGAAAATAAAATATCGGTAACACAGAATGAATTCGATGCATTAGTTATTTATAGATTTTTGAATAGCAATTTAGGTGATAAAATAACATCATTATTAGAAAGTGGAAATAGGAATAAGGATGAGTGGTATAATGCAATTGTTGGTGGAACAAAAGGTGATTCACAATATGACCATGGTTGGCGGGAACGTGAAAAATCTATTTATAATGTTTTTGCCGATGGAATATATTCATATCAGGGGGTTGAAATAAAATAATGATAGCGTTTAAAAGAAGAATATTTATAAAAGTTACTATTGTACTTCTATGTATATTTTTTGCTGTGATGTGCGTAAATGTTTATTCTCTTTATAATAGAAATAGTATTTTATTTAACAATTTATCAGATTTGCAAAATAAAATCTATGATAGGGAGAATGAAATAAAGCAGTTGAAAGAAGACGAAGAAATTTTAAAAAAAATGTATTCAGATACTAATTATAAATTATTTTTTGGTGAATGGGTTGTGACAAAGATTTTAGCTGAGAATTATCGATTTGGTGCGGAGAAAAATGCGGAGGATTTAATCGGCACAATATTCTATTATGATTTTAATCAGATTAAGCAAAATGATGAAATTACATCAGATATGCCGATTTATCATTATTATGTAATACCTAAAAATAATAAAAGGTTTTTACCATACATGCCGTTGCCATCTGAATTGGGAATAGAAGGTGAGTTTTCTTTATTTGTGGAGACAAAAACTAAGAATGTATTTATTGAAGGTACATCATTTTATGTTAAAGATGACGAAACTTTAATATTGTATCAAAATGGGGTATTTTATGAAATGAAGAGGAAAAGCTATAAAGAAGAAAATATTTCTGAAAATTATGAGCATATTTAAATGATTTAATTTCATTTATGTTATGCCAATTTTAAGAGCGGTAGTCTTCAGATAACCGTTCCTTACCCAGTTAGCGCATGGTTGCCAGGTTTCTTTTTTTTATACATAAAGTAAAAATAAAAATCGTACTACAAGAAACTTAAGTCAAACAGCGAGAAGATGTATGTGATTTTGTGGACACAGTTGCAGAACATGATAATCAAACGTGGGGTTTTAATTGAGACTTAATTATTAAAGGATTAATAATAACCTGGTTCTAATCCAGCAAAGGAAAGCATCTGAGAGGGTAAACTGAATTTTGATAGATCCCCATATTTAGATAAATAACAGTGGCTGATTTTCCCGATGCCAGTTTTTGGATTTATTTCTTCGATTAAAGACATAATCTGCTGTTCCAAAGAATCTATTTCTTTTGCAGCTTGTTTGTATAAAGCCATAAGGCTATTTAATTGAGAAATAAAGATTTCGTTATCTTCACCAACTGTATTTAGAGCTAATTCCTAAAGTTTTAGAAATTTTTGCATGGAGAATCTTCATCTGGAAATACGGCGAAGATTCTCTTAAGACTGAGAGTTCATACGAGCCATTTTTTCAGCGGTTTCATAGCTTTCTTAAAGATAAAGAGCCGTTTTACTAAATCGGTTATTAAAGAAAGGTTTAAACTCAGGAAAGATATGATCCAAAACATTGGTTATCTTTATAGTATAAAAACTTCTTTGCTTAACAAGAGAATCGCGTAAGCGAGTTAATGACTTGAGTGAATATGTATGATAAAATCCTATTGAATGGGGATTGAATTCGACCGTCATTAGACTGCGTGCGATAGAAGCACAATCTATTGCATCCGTTTTGGTGCGCCTTAAAGACTGGGACTTGTTAAAATTAGCAAGAAGTACAGGGTTAAATTCCATGAAGCTGTAGTGAGCTTTTTCAAGGAATATCTTCAGATTTAAAGAATAAAGACCAGTAGATTCAAACCCTATTTTTATTTGTTCTGAATGGTCAAGTGAATTAAGAACTGTTAGAAGTTCATTAAAGCCATCATGATTATTTTTGATGGTAAAAGAATTACAAATAACATCGCCTGATTCAGTAGTGATGAAGCAGTCGTGTTTGTATTTGGAAATGTCAATTCCGACATAGAACATGATAGATACCTCCTAAAATAATATTTTGCACTGTTGTTTTCCACAAGGATCACGGCTGTGTTTCACGTAAATATAAACGTCAATGCGTTAACTAACTAATTACCAGTGAAGACAAAAGTTGTGGTTTGAGTTACCTCGAAACTGTCAAAGCTGTAGAAAAATAGAAACAAATCCACAGTGCTTATTCATTATATAGGAATAATAGATATTACCCCAGCAAAAGGTTGGGAGATAGGAAATAATCCAACCACCCTCATAAAGAGGATAATTGGATTATACGTGAAAATTTATGATTAAAAAGAAACTTATTTATTTATACCAATATTTATAATACTATTTGCTGCTTTATTAATATTTATAACTTCAATATCTTTAAATAATATAAGTAAATCAGACTTTTATGACTTAGAGGGAGAAAAGGTTCCCTCTATAAAATATGTTTTAGGTGAAAGAAAAATTTCAGGTTATTCTAGTAAAATATCAAATTCTATTTTGTATAAACAA
>JAQSXU010000332.1 GCA_029256485.1 Clostridiaceae bacterium | reverse complement strand
TAACCTTCCAGCTTTACCACCGTTACATCAGGTACAATATAATTCAGATTTTCTTTTGATGCAAAACTGTTCCCTGGTTTTGGATTTAAGGATTTTAAAATTTCAATTTCTGCAAGTATTTTATCCACTGGAACTTTCATTTTTTTTGAGATCACAGAAATTTGATTTTTAGCTATTAGGTCAATATATTCAGATATAATTGTTCTGAGCATTGGGGCATCCATATGTTTACGTTCCAATTGAAGCAGCAAACATTCCTTTAGATTTCTGGCACCTACACCAGCTGGCTCTAAGCCCTGCACCAGGAATAATAACCGTTCTGCTTCTTCTGGCAGTATTTCAAAATGTTTCTCAAGCTCCTTAAGATCAATTTCTAAATAACCCTTAGTATCCAGGCAATTTATGATATAGGAAATTATCTGATACTCTTTTTTTGTGAGATTTTTGGTTACTATTTGAGAGTGAAGATACTGGGATAAATCTTCTTCCTGACTTTCACCAATTACTTCCCACATATCTCTTTCCTCTGCATCCCCAAACTCCTGCTTGGAATACACAAGGTTGTGCTCCTCCATCTGATTTAACCAGTCAATTTTTTTCTGAAATTCATTATCATTTAAAGGCGAATTCCAATCTTCAATATCAATGATGGGATTCTCCATTGCAATTCCACTAATGTAGGTTTCAAGTTCCTGTGCACTCATTTGTAAAATTTCAGCAGATTGAACCATTTTGTGAGATAACGCCTGCTTTTGCTTTATTTCTAATTGATATTTCATAATAAATTCCACCTTGGTTTATCAACAATATTGATATTTTTAATTGTTTACCGTAAACATATCAATATATTTTCCTATAGTTATAATTATAGCTGAATTGTCGAATGCATTTATATATCGTTACTTTATTCTATCATAATTCGTATTTTACAGCTATTATATTCTTTGTTGTTATTACTGCTGTTGCTATTTTTTCTGCTGTTGCTATTTTTACTGCTGTTGCTTTTTTTCAAAGTAAGTCAGCATAAATTTAACTCATGTAAGTCATTTTGTCAACTAACCAATAGGCAAAACCATATAATAACCCATAGGCAAAACCATATAATAAGTTGATAATAGGGCAAAAAAAATGCCAGGCAGTTTTATTTACTACCTGGCATTTTAATATTTATCCTATTATATTGTATTTATTTCGCTGCAGTTTTAATTGTAACTACACTGGAACTAGGTCCGGTATAAACTAATCCCCCATAGTTCTTGTATGCTATAACTTTAAATTTATAACTTGAATTAGCCTTTAGATTGCTTATTTTTGCACTAGTCAAGCCCTTTACAGTTTTTACCTTCGTCCACTTTTTCGTAGATCCATTATATTTGTAAACATAATAGCCGCTGGCTCCGCTTACTTTTGTCCATTTAATCGAAATTGTAGTTGCAGTTACACTGCTCTTTTTTAAACCCGTTGTTTTGCCAGGTGCTGGCGTTTTCGTCTTGATTTCTGAGTTAAAATGATATGTTCCAGCAATTCCTGTCTCTTTATCTTCAGCAGTGATGGTCACCTCATTCTCTGTTCCACTCCAATCAGATGTGAAAGTGACAAGGCCATTAGCATTTACAGTTGCTATAGAGTCATAGGAACTATACCAATTATATTTAGAAGCATCGGTAGTAACACCATTATTAGCAGTTAGCTGAATTTTATCTCCCGCTTTGGCAGTTGCTGTTTTTCCAGAAATATAAACAGCCTGATAGGAACCATCAAGAACACGAAAAGACAGGTCATCAAAGTAAGCATCATTGTCACTACCTACATATCTGCTTGCAATTAATTTAATACGGGCAATTATTGCATTCTGTGGTATCGCCAGCTGTATGGAATGCTTCTTCCATAACGGGTTTCTCTGACTGGTTATAGCAGAGTCAATAACTTTTCCTTCTGCATTTAAAAATTCTAGTCCCAAGGTAGCCTCATCATGGGGATACTGATCCCAATTGGCAAGATAACCAGATAGTTCTGTCCATGTACCCGCCAGATAACCTGAGATGTCCACATCCTGGTAGATATAAGAATACTCACATCCTCCTTTACTTGGCCAAAAGAACATTTCCCCTTCATAGGGAGTAATATCATTGGATGGATACCAAAGATTGTCTGGATCCACCCATCCTTCCATACCATTTTCTGCATTACCATTCACTAACAGATTTTCTTCTGCCCGCGCTCTAGCAGGGAGCAGCGTTACTGTCATAACGAGAACAATAACCAATGAACACACTTTTTGCATTCTCTTCATCATAATACCTGCCTCCTAAAATAATATTCTATTCTTACCTGATGTATTATCATTCTGTCATTTTTTATTAAGTTATATGGTATATTATACTATAAATAATGGTAATTGTCTTTAGAAATTATTAAATATCTGCAGCCATAAATATGCTTATCAAACAAACAAAATATAGCATTCACATAAGTTTAGCCTTATATGAATGCTACAAAAAAGCTTAAGTTAAAATGAAATCTAAGTGATTCTCTGAAAACTTAACCGTTATCCCTTTTTCTTTAAAATACCCTGTAATTTCTTCCTTCATCTCTTCATAATGTCCTTCACATGCACAATTTCCTAGTGGTTCTACTGAAAAACTCTGGCCACCACATGCATCATGAAAATGAATTTTAAATTTTAAATCTTTTTCTTCTAAAATATGATTTAGTTCAATTACTTCATTAAATCCAATTGTTATTCTGCCCATATGCTTTTCCTCTGATGATTATTTTTTCTTTCTTGATGTTAAATTCTTTATTGTATTACAAAAACCTTTAGAATAAGCTAATTATAACACTATAATTCAGAGTGTGATATTCTTATTTACTCCAATTTCCCACCTAAGGATACCACCTTCTTATATATTCTTTATTCAATAATCAACTACTGGGTCAGCTGAAAACTCTCCCTCAGACACAGTGCCCCAAAACCCAAAGTAGGATTGGGATAGATTCTCTCAATGCTCAGATGTCTTGCCCCCGCA
>JAQSXU010000331.1 GCA_029256485.1 Clostridiaceae bacterium | reverse complement strand
AGAAGCTTCATAGCTATAATAATCCGAATCAGCGCTTACCTTATTTTGTTTTTTTATTTCAGCTATGATTTCTGATTCTTCATTAATATATTGTTTTAACATGAAAATTGAATTATAATTACAATTAATAAATGATAATATTAGAAATGCAATAATTACTGTATTGAATATGAACTTTTTTGTTGATAATGAGTTATAAATGAGTATAACAAGTAAAGTAGTAAGAGTATAGCTGAAAAAACCATGTTCATATGATATTATTCCAATTGCATAGACTGCAAAAATAGAAATTAATATATACATATCGCACCTCAATACATTTTACCAAAATTTAGGATATTAATCAAAATAAATTTGTACAAGCTGCAGGAGAAAAAATGATCACAAAATCAAAAAAAATAAACAATGTAGTAGAAAACGAAAATTTAGAAATTTTGCTTAAAGAAGCTTTTTTTATAGATATAGAAACATCAGGTCTATCAAGAGAATATTCAAATATTATATCAATAACAATTCTTATGAGCGATAATAACATTTGGTGTGTTCATCAAATATTTTGCGAATATAAAATTGATGAATCAGAAGCCTTAAAATACCTTAAAGATTTAGTAAAAACAAAAAAATATGTTATTACATACAATGGAAACAGCTTTGATATTCCGTTTTTAATAAGTAAGTATAAGAAATATGATATAAAGTATGACTTTAACCTCTTTATAAAAATTGATTTGTATAATTGGATGAGAAGTTTAAAATACAAATTAGTAATCGAAAATCTAAAATTAAAGACAGTAGAGAAACACTTTAACATTAAAAGAGAAGACACACTTAATGGAGAAGACATAATTACGTTATATGAAGCCTACAGAATAGAACCAAGAAAAGAATTTTCAAGTTTAATATTGAGTCATAATTATGAAGATGTATTTAATCTTCCAATTTTACTTAATAACATAATTAATTCGTATGATGAAATTTTATATTATGATAATTTTATTATTAAAATAACTCATGAAGATTTTAATATTAAAAAAAATTCTCTTATATGTAAATTTAGTATAATTACAAATAACATCACTAATTATGTTCATTCATCCATTAACTTTAACTTAAAGGTTGATTCTTCTTCTCAAATTATGGACTTAGTTATACCTTTGGGTTTTTACAAAGATGATAAAATACAAGAATTTTATTTTATTGACAACAATGAATACAATGTTAAAAGTTATACTGCCTTAGAAGGAATTAAAAGAAACCTTATGCCGGTTAAATTTAACGAAAAAAAATTTTACAGCAATATTATTAATTTAGTAAAAACAATTTTAGATTCTATTTTTTAACTGTCAAAATAAATGACAGTTTTTTTATTTTAAACAATTCCTTATTTTTATAACTTTATAAGCCTTTTAATTTTTTTATTTAGCTTTAAAACGCGCTGACTTCATTTAATGAAGTGGTATAGCTTCACTCCGAAACTATACTATGTTTTTATGTAACTTTGATTAATATAATTAGGCGAAAAACGTTTTTTCCTTGACATTAAAATTTGTTTATAATATAATTGTTTATAAAGCCATTTATATGAAAATCTACATATTTTTAGCAAATATCACTAGTAATAAATTAATAGTAATGAAAGAATTTTTATAATTGAATAGGAGAAAAAATATGAAAGTAAATATAACCGAAACGGTTCTTAGAGATGCAAACCAATCTTTAATTGCAACACGTATGCCCTTTTCCGATTTTGAATCTATTTTGGAAATATTGGACCAAGCAGGATATTATTCACTTGAATGCTGGGGTGGTGCTACATTTGATTCATGTCTTCGATATTTAAATGAAGATCCATGGGAAAGACTCCGCAAAATTAAATCAAAAGTTAAAAATACTAAGCTTCAAATGCTTTTACGAGGGCAAAATCTACTTGGATATAAACATTATCCTGATGATGTTGTAAGAAAATTTGTTGAACATGCAGCTTTAAACGGTATTGATATATTCCGTATCTTTGATGCTTTAAATGATTTTCGAAACATTCAAGTTGCGCTTGATGAAGTGTTAAAGCAGGGAAAACATGCCCAAGGATGTATTTGTTATACTATAAGTCCGATACATAGTATTGAAAAATATACCGAAATGGGTAAACAACTTGAATCTATGGGTGTTCATTCTATTTGTATAAAAGACATGGCAGGTATAATGAGTCCAAAGGAAGCTTATGAGCTTATAAAGGCTTTAAAAGAAAATGTTAATGTTCCAGTAGTATTGCATACTCACTCCACAACTGGTCTTGGGCCAATAACATATGCTAAGGCAATCGAAGCAGGATGTGATGGTATTGATACTGCTATTTCATCATTCAGCAATGGTACATCTCAACCTCCTACAGAAACGTTAAACTATGTTATTAAACAAATGGGATTTGAAACAGGCTTAAACGAAAGTATTCTAAAAAAAATAAATGACTATTTCAAAACTATTAGAACTTCATATATTTCATCAGGACTTATGGACCCTTATGTAATGGGAACAGAAACTGATGCCTTAATTTATCAGATACCTGGTGGCATGCTTTCAAACCTAATATCACAGCTTAAATCACAAAATGCAATTGATAAATTAGAGGAAGTGTTAACTGAAACTCCTAGAGTCAGAGAAGACCTTGGCTTTCCACCTCTCGTTACACCAATGAGTCAGATGGTTGGCGTCCAAGCTGCTGTTAACGTACTTTCTGGAGAAAGATACAAAACTATCTCTAAGGAAGTAAAGGCTTATATTAAAGGAGAATATGGCAAGACTCCAGGTGAAATCAATCCTGAGCTAATTAAAAAGGTTTTAGGAGATACGAAGCCAATGACTATACGTTTTGCTGATACATTGGAACCTATATTTGAAAAGACTAAAAATGATCTTAAAGGATTAGCGCGAAATGATGAGGATGTTCTTTCATATATTGCATTTCCTCAAATAGCAGAGGAATTCTTCAGACAAAGAGAAGAACGTGAGTCTAAGACTGTATATTATACAATAACCAAA
>JAQSXU010000092.1 GCA_029256485.1 Clostridiaceae bacterium | reverse complement strand
AAGAGAGATTTAACCTAATACAAACTTTAGTCCTCCTTAGGGGATGCGGTAATATGAATTAGTTAAATCCCTGATAAATAGGAGGGTCTATAAAATGGCAGATAGAACAATAGTATGTAAAGATTGTGGAAAAGAGTTTATATTCACAGAAGGTGAACAGGAGTTTTACAAAGAAAAAGGATTTGAAAATGATCCTGTAAGATGCCCAGAATGCAGAAAAGCAAGAAAAGCTGAAAAGAACAATAACAGAGGCTTTAGAAGATAGTTTAAGGGTATTATAGATCACTGATTATTTCAGTGATCTTTTTTAATGTACATTTCCATGCTATGAAACTTGATTTATTTTTGTAAATGGACTAAAATTCAAATAGAATATTTTGATTAAAAGTTTGGAGGAGATAGTATGTCAAAAACATTAAGTCTAGATTTATCAAAGACAAAACCTTACCTATCTGAACAAGAAATTACAAATTTACAGCCAATAGTTTCAGCAGCAGATAAAATGCTGAGAAATAAAACTGGAGCAGGACATGATTTCTTGGGATGGATAGATTTACCAGTAAACTATGATAAAGATGAATTCAATAAAATTAAGACAGCAGCAAAGAAAATAAGTGAGAACTCAGATGTATTAATTGTTATAGGAATAGGTGGATCATACTTAGGCGCAAGAGCAGCTATAGAGATGCTAACCGATACATTCCATAATTGTTTGCCAAAAAATAAAAGAAAGAGTCCATTAGTATTTTTTGTGGGAAACAATATAAGTTCTACATATATGAGTGATTTATTAAATACAATTGAAGGTATGGATATATCTGTAAATGTTATATCAAAATCAGGAACTACAACTGAACCGGCATTAGCCTTTAGAATATTTAAGGAATACTTAGAAAAGAAATATGGCAAAGCTGGTGCAAAGGAAAGAATATTTGCTACAACAGACAAGGCAAAGGGAGCACTGAAAACATTAGCAGACACGGAAGGATATGAGACATTTGTTATTCCTGATGATGTAGGGGGCAGATTTTCAGTACTTACTCCAGTTGGATTATTGCCAATAGCAACAGCAGGAATTGATATTGATGAAATGATGAAAGGTGCTGCAGAAGCAAGAAAACAATATAGTTCTGATGACTTAAACAAAAATGATGCTTATAAGTATGCAGTAGCTAGAAATTCCTTATATAGAAAGGGAAAAACTACAGAAATGGTTGTTAATTTTGAGCCATGTCTGCATTATTTCGGAGAATGGTGGAAACAGTTATATGGAGAAAGCGAAGGCAAGGATAATAAGGGCATTTTCCCTGCTGCTGCAGACTTCTCTACAGATTTGCATTCCATGGGTCAGTACATTCAACAAGGCTTAAGAAATATTTTTGAAACATTTATAAATGTTGAGAATCCAAGAAAAGATATATTAGTTGAAAAAGATAAAGATAACCTTGATGGCTTAAATTTCTTAGCTTCAAAAACTATGGATTTTGTAAATAAGCAGGCATTTAGAGGCACTGTTTTAGCACATAATGATGGCGGAGTGCCTGGAATAATAGTAAATGTACCTGAATTAACACCATTTTATTTTGGATATTTAGCTTATTTCTTTGAAATGGCTTGTGGCTTAAGCGGATATTTACTTGGAGTAAATCCATTTGACCAACCAGGTGTAGAAGCATACAAAAAGAATATGTTTGCTTTACTTGGAAAACCAGGTTACGAAGATATGAAAGCAAAGTTAGAAGAAAGATTATAGGATATGAGAATTATTGTGGATGCAGATGCATGTCCCGGGAAATCATTTATTGAAAAAGCTGCTAGAGAAAATAATATAGAAGTAATTATGTTCTGTGATTTAAATCACGTTATTAATAGTGACTACAGTAGTGTTAAATATATAGACAGCGGTTTTCAAAAAGTGGATATGGCTGTTGTTAATGAATGCAAACCAAATGATATTGTGATTACCCAGGATTTTGGTGTAGCAGCAATGGCATTAGGGAAAAAAGCATTTGCTATTGGTACAAAAGGACATATATATGATGATGACAATATTGATAAACTCCTTTTTGAAAGGCATATAAGCAGTAAAATCAGAAGAGCAGGTGGGAGAACATTTTCACCTAAAAAGAGGAGTCAAGAGGATGACACAAGACTATATAATAATTTAGTTAAAATAATAAAAGAACATAAACTATAAAAAAGTAAGCTTAAGGCTTACTTTTTTATAGTTTAAAGTAAGAAAGTTCAAATAACAAATACTATCAACTGTTTCTATAAATTACCGTCATACATACTGATTCAACAGTTAAAGTGTCTCCATTAAAGGATCTTAGGATGGTATTTCCTGAAGTATATTTGTCTACAACTACATTCCAAGTACCATAAGGAATATTAATATTAACACACTTTAAATTACCATTATAAACTACTATAATGGTATTCCAGCAGTCTCCGTTTGCATTATTATTAAGGCTGAATACAACTGTGTTTGAAGGAAGCTGCTGCCAAAATGAAATTTTATTTCTAATTTCATCTTTATCAGTCATTCTAAATGCAGCATGATTTCTCCTTAATTTTATCAATCCTTTAATATATTCATATACATTAATAAATTGCTGCTTTTTATCCCAATCAATGTTGTTTATTCCATCTGGCGAGTTGTAAGTATTGCTTATACCATATTTGGATCTGCAGATTTCTACTCCGCTGTGTACAAAAGGGATACCCTGGCTTGTAAGTATTATTCCCATAGAAAGCTTATGAGCGCTTACCCTGTCTTCATAGGAGTAATCATTACAGCTGATGTTAATTTTATCCCAAAGGGTGAGATTATCGTGGCAGGAAACATAATTTAAGCTTTGATTTGCTGATGGTAATGATATAAAATCAACAATATTGCTAGTGCAGGCAGTAACTCCATGTTTAATATTTTGTTCTATATTTGTTTTGCCAGTGGCAAAACCTCTATCCATTTCATTAAATACACTTCCTTTAATATTATCTCTGTAGAAATCGTTGAAATAGGCTATTTTTGGAGTTTTGTAAGCATTTCTAAAAGCCGCTAAATTATTTCCGTCATATTCAGTAGGAAGATTCCAGCCTTCTCCGTATAATATAATATTTTTGTTAATACAATAGAGCTCATCTGCTATATTGTTCATAGTATTTATATCTAAAATACCCATAAGATCAAATCTAAAACCATCAATGTGATATTCTCTAGCCCAATATTTCACAGAGTCTACAATGAATCTTCTCACCATAAAACGTTCACTGGCTAAGTCATTACCACAGCCGCTTCCATTGGATAATTTGCCGCTTTTATCTTTTCTAAAATAATATGATGGAAATAATTTTTCTAAATTACTTTCTTTAAAATCAAAAATATGATTATAAACCACATCCATTACCACTGAAATGTTGTTTTTATGAAGTACTTGTATTAGTTTTTTTAACTCATAAATTCTAGTGATTGGATCTAATGGATTTGAACAGTAACTTCCTTCTGGCACATTGTAATTTTGAGGATCATACCCCCAATTATAATTTACTGGATTTAACTCATCTATACTTTCATTTGAAAAATCAAATATAGGTATAAGCTGAATGTGAGTGACTCCTAAATCTTTTATATGATTAAGGGCAGTAGGAAGTCCATTTTCGTTAACAGTGTTTTCCTCTGCTAAACCAAGAAATTTTCCTTTATTTATAACACCACTGTGCATATTGGAGGATATATCCCTAACACTTGTTTCATAAATAATGGCATCAGTATAATTAGTTAATTCAGGTGAAATGTCAGCTTCAAAATTTTCAGGATTACTTTGTTTTAAATCTATTATAGCCCCTCTAAAGCCATTTGCTCCAACTGCAGTGGCGTATGGATCTACTAGTTCATTTAACTGATTATATACATTAACTAAATAGGTATAATACTTTCCATTGAAATCTCCATATACTGTTGCGGTCCAAAAACCATTATTTTCAATCATGGGAATTTCAATAACAGATTCATCATGGTTGAAACAATAATTTTCGTAAATTCTTACATTTGCTGAAGTTGAAGATGGAGACCATAAATTAAATATAGTATAATTATTTGTATATACAATACCTAGAGAGTTTTCACAGTTATATTTTTTCGAAAATTCCTCTGTTGAAAAAAGAGGGGAGAATTCTATTGGTTTTTTTGTATCTAAGTAATTAATAAAATACTGATTTTTTATATTTAGTTGTTCTTTTAATTCTATGAATATTACTCCATTTTCTAACCAGCATGAGGTGATAGGAACTGATTCTTTATCATTTAATACAGCTATTTTATCTAATTCTAAATTATTAATATCATTATATTTTAATTGTATTTTAGTAAAGTTTATAGCTTCTGCATATAAAACATTCATTGTAAAACTCCTTTAGAAAATTAATTGGTAAATACTAATAATACTATAATATTAGAATAGTGGCACATTTGCAAATTGTCATCAAAAACTACAATGTTAATTTATAATTTAACTCTATTGTAAAAATTAGTAATGAGTTATAATGTTTATATACATTGCTTAGGGGATGATATTAATGAATGAAATCACCATACACTGTAATTTAAATAGTCCGCAAAATGTTAACACATCAATATGTATTGAAGCAGAAAATAATGTTCAGGAAGTACTTTTGTATAAGTTTATGATAGGGTGTAATGGAACATGGAAAACCATTAAAGATTTTGAAACTAATAATTCTGTTCAATGGATTCCTGAAGCTGAGGGCAAATATATAATTATGGTACAGGCTAAAGAAGAAAAAAGCAAAAAACCATTTCAATATGTAACAAGGGTTGATTTTATAATTGGCAACATTGAAGAAAAACTTATAGACTCTATAAACCTGAACAATGATACTTTCAAAATCGGGGACAAGCTAATTCTGGAGGTGACTGCAAACTATTCTCCATTAATGTTTAGATACTGGCTAAGGCAGAATGAAAACTGGCAATTAATTAAGGAATATTCACCAGATAATATACTAAGCTGGACAATAAAGTCTTCTGGAGAACAAGAAATATTAGCGGAATGTAAAAGAGTGGAATCTAAAAATAATTTTGATGATTTTAAAAGTGTTAAATTTCAGGTTAGTGAAATTAAGTCTCTTGAGATTAAGGATTTTAAATGCTTAAGTGATGATCTTTTAGTTGATTCTGAAATAATATTTCAAGTTGATGCTTCAGCAGATGACAGCAGGACTACATTATATAAGTTTGTAAAATTAAATTCAAAGGGAAAAGCTCTGTGTGTTCAAGATTACTCAACAAAAAAAATAGTAAGCTTTATAGAGAAAGAATCTGGCACCTATAGGTTATTGTGTTTGGCAAAGGATATGTATTCTCAGAGGGAATATGATGATAGAGCCATAATTAACTACGAAATTAAACCCTATAATAAAATAGAAATTCAAAGTTTCACCAGTGATTTAAATTCACCTCAAATCAACGGTAGTGAAATAGTATTAAAGGCAGTTGTAAAGGGCGGAAAGGAATTGCTTTATAGATATATTATTGATGGAAATTATGGGGAAGATTCAGGGTATATAAGAAATAATACATATATGTGGAAGGCAAATCATTACGGAACTTATAATGTGAGCCTTTTAGTTAAAGATAAGCAGTTTCAGGGGTTAAGTGAGGATGAATCAAATTTTGAATTTACTATAGATGAAAAAAGTGATGAACCTGTAATTATTAAAAATGTAACAATTGACAGAAATATTACAAGGCTGCTGACAAATAGTACTGTAAAAATCACTGCAGATGCTGAAGGCGGAACAAAATTAAAATACTCATTTATTGTAAAAAAGGATGGTAAAGATATTGAAAAAATACAGTATGGTGATTGTAATTGGGTAAACTTTACTCCTGAACAATCTGGTAACTATGAACTTGAGGTATGGGTTAAAGATAAATATTCTGAGAGGGAATATGATAGTCACAGTACCATTTACTTTGAAATTTTTGATTATTTGCCTGCAAATATTGATTACGTTTTAAAACCCTCAAAGGAATATTACGTTTGCGGAGATGGTGTATGTTTATTAATTATCTGTGAAAATACATCAAGTATTTTAGTAAAATATATATTAAAAATTAATGGACATAAGGTTGAAGAAAGCGATTTTGTAAAAAATATGAGATATTCATTTGTACCAAAGGTACCTGGAATTTATGCTGTTGAAATATTTGCAAAAAATATAAAGTGTAATAAGGAATTCGATTGTAAAAGGGAAGTAGCCATAACTGTAAATGATGCTATTCCAATTACAAATTGCACATTAAAAATAGATAAAGCAAAAATACAAATTAATGAAGGCATTACTCTTACTGCAGAATGTGATGGGGGCAAAAATGTTCTATATGAATTTTATGTTATGGAAAAGGATGATTGGATATTAGTACAAAAATATAGTGAAAAAAATTATTACACATTTATACCATTTTCCAATGGAATATATAAAGTTCTGTCACTTGTGAAAAGTTCCAATAAAAGGACAAGTTATGAAGATTATGCTATAATGGAGTTCATGGTAAAATAAAATAATTTTTATTAGGTTGGTGAAAAATATGGAGATAAACAGCGATAAAAGTGTTCAACAGCTTTTGCAAGAACAATTATTGACTGATATGATTAAGCAGACTGCTGGGGATTCGGATTCATTTCAATTAATGATGGAAAGTCTCACAGAAGCTATTTCAAATGGCAATGGAACATTTGATTTATCCAGCTTAGGATTAGATGAAAGTGATTTAAGTAATTTGGGATATGGTGCAGGTGAAAGACTGTATAATGTTGTCAGTGATATAAATAATGGTGTTAATAGTGGGAATACTACCATTGATGAATCAGTAAACGCTGCATCTAAAAAATATGGAGTTGACAAGAATTTAATTATGGCAGTTATTAAACAGGAATCTTCTTTCAACCCCAATGCAACCTCTTCCGTAGGTGCTGAAGGGCTAATGCAATTAATGCCTAATACTGCAAATGAACTTGGGGTAAGCAATGCTTACGATATACAGCAGAATGTAGACGGGGGAACAAAATACTTAAGTCAGCTTTTAGATAAGTATGGTAATGTGAAAGAATTGGCCTTAGCAGCATATAATGCTGGCCCCGGTACTTTAGCTAATAAAGGTGTTAATAATGTACAGAATATCTCAAAGCTGCCATCTGAAACAAAGGACTATGTTTATAAAGTAATGAAATACTATGGAAAATAAAGGCTGAATACTTTTATGGAGGACAATTATGGAAAGATTAGATAAGGTATTATCTAACTTGGGTTATGGAACAAGAAAAGAAGTAAAAGCTATGGTAAAAAGATCCCAGATTGAAGTAGATGGGATAGTTGTTAAAGACAGTGGTTTAGCAATTGAGCCTGAAAAGTGTAAAATTAAAGTTAATGGAGAGGAAGTAAGCTACAGAAAGTACATATATATTATGATGAATAAGCCTAGCGGCGTTGTCTCCGCAACCTTTGATAACTATGATGAAACAGTAATAGATTTACTGGATGATGAATATAAAATATTTGACCCATTCCCAATTGGAAGGCTTGATAAAGATACTGAGGGGCTTCTTTTACTTACTAACGATGGAGAATTAAATCACAGATTGATTTCTCCAAAGTGGCATGTGGATAAGGTATATTATGCTGAAATAAATAAACCTGTTTCTGATGAGGATGTGAAAGCATTTAGTCAGGGAATTGTTTTAGATGATGGATATAAATGCCTGCCAGGGAAACTGAACATTATTAGTTCTACTGAAAATGGATCAGAAGTGGAAGTTATTATTCATGAAGGAAAATTCCATCAGGTAAAGAGAATGTTCCAAAGTGTTGGAAAAGAAGTTGTATACTTAAAAAGAACGAATTTTGGGCCTTTAGAGTTAGATCCAACACTTGAAGAGGGCAATTATCGAGAATTGTCGCGGGAAGAAATAGCAATTTTAAAAGATATTTAATTAAAATGATATTAGCAATCAAACTGACGCATATTATGCATAAATGAATTTATACATTCATTTAATAATTTGTTTACAATTTATTTTGCAAAAAAGCTTGATTTACTATTTCAATTTTACTATAATAGTCATGCAAGGATAAATAAAAGGAATAAATAGCCCCCTTTTTATTTATGAATAAACGGTCCATGCCCCAATGGACCGTTTTGCGTTTTTTGTAAAAATAAATACTTCCTATGGAAAGTACTGTGAATAAATGATAAGATAATATTAATATTATTTTTAGGGAGTGAATACATATGGAAAGCTATAAATCCAAATTAAATAGCAAGGAAATGGATTTTTTATGCGAAGCAATATTGAGTTTACAAAATAGTGAAGAGTGTTATAGATTTTTTGATGATATATGTACAATTACTGAAATAAAGGCATTAGAACAAAGACTTCAGGTTGCAAAGATGCTGAAAGAAAAACGAACATATTTAGACATTGCTTCAACTACAGGGGCAAGCACAGCTACTATAAGCAGGGTTAACAGATGCTTAAATTATGGCAGTGATGGGTATAATATAGTGCTTGATAGGATTGACATAAAGGATAAATAATATATTTCTGATCCCCATGTGAAAATTTTACATGGGGATAGTTTTTATGAAAAGTTATATTTTAGTGATTAAAGGTTTTATAAAATGTTATAATATAAAACAGATAGTTTATGCGGGGTGAATTGAATGGATTTAAAAAAGTTACTAAACAAGGAACAATATGAAGCTGTAATCAATGTGGAGGGGGCAGTACTGATACTTGCAGGTGCTGGATCAGGTAAAACAAGAGTGCTTACCTATAGAATTGCTCATATGATAAATGATTTAAAAATATATCCCTCTAACATATTGGCTATAACCTTTACCAATAAGGCTGCAGGAGAAATGAAAGATAGAGTAAGGGTTTTAGTAGGAAATGAAGTGGATAATATGTGGGTATCTACATTTCATTCCAGCTGTGTAAGAATACTGAGAAGAGAAATCGAAAAATTAGGATATAATAAAAATTTCGCAATATATGACAGCTATGATCAAAAGTCACTTATAAAACAGTGTATGGATGAACTTAGCATAAATGAAAGAGATATAACAGAAAGAGAAATAATAAACAAAATTGGTGAACAAAAGGACAATTTAATATCTCCTGAAAAATTTAAAAAGGAGAATGAAGGCAACTATAGATTGAATAAGATTGCGGATGTATATTTGCTTTATCAAAGAAAATTAAAAAATAGTAATGCATTAGATTTTGATGATTTAATATACAAAACAGTAGAATTATTTAATAAGAATCCAGATGTTTTGGAATTCTATCAAAGAAAGTTTAAATACATAATGGTGGATGAATATCAGGACACAAACAAATCACAATATGAATTTATAAAGTTAATGGCAAAGGCAAATAAAAACATATGTGTTGTTGGGGATGATGATCAGTGCATCTATGCCTGGAGAGGTGCGGACATAAGAAATATATTAGAGTTCGAAAAGGATTATCCAAATGCAAGGGTTATTAAACTTGAGGAAAATTATAGATCAAAGGCAAATATTTTAAATGCTGCAAATAATGTAATTAAGAACAATCAAAACAGAAAAAGTAAGGCTCTAAGAACAGAAAGTGAAAATGGCGAAAAAATAAAAATTTATCGTGCATACTCAGATATAGATGAAGGGATGTTCATAGCTTCAGAAATAAAAAGACTTGTAAAGGAAGAACAGAGACAATTTAGAGATTTTGCAATATTATATAGAACCAATGCACAGTCACGTATTTTTGAAGACACTTTTATTAAAAGTGACATCCCATATAGAATAATTGGCGGATTGAAATTTTATGACAGAAAAGAAATAAAGGATATTATGAGTTATCTTAAGCTTATAAACAATCCCATGGATGATGTAAGTTTAAAAAGGATAATTAACGTGCCTAAAAGAAATATTGGAGAAACTACTGTGGAAAAGCTTCAAAATGTTGCTAATTCCATGGAAGAATGTATATACAGTGTACTGTTAGATGTTGAAATGGTTCCATCTCTATCTTCAAGGGCAGTGTCTTCTATCAATAAATTTGTAAGCTTATTGAATAGTTTTATAAGAAGAAGAGATGAGATACCTGTATCAAAGCTTATAGAGGAGATATTAGAAAGTACATCTTATTTAAATGATCTTAAAAATTCAAAAAATGCAGATGATATAAGCAGAGTAGAAAACTTAAAAGAGCTTGTTTCAGCTGCTGTTGAATTTGAAAATACATCAGATGATAAAACACTATCATCATTTTTGGAAAAAGTTGCATTGGTTTCAGATATAGATAATTTTGACGAAGAAGCTGATACAGTTGTTCTTATGACTGTTCACAGTGCAAAAGGTCTTGAATTCCCTGTAGTTTTTATGGCTGGCATGGAAAATGGAATTTTCCCAGGAACACAGTCTCTTTCAGATTTTGAGGAAATGGAAGAGTCTAGAAGATTATGCTATGTTGGAATTACAAGGGCTAAGGAAAAATTATATATGACTTCAGCTGAATCCAGGAGAGTATTTGGAAGAACAGTGGCATATTCTCAATCTATGTTTATAGATGAAATTGCTCAGAATTTAAAGGAATATGCCAGAGTTAAAAATGCATTTTCTAATTCAAGCAGTTTTTCAAATAGTTTTAATATTTACAAGAAGGAAGAAAAATTTAAGCCTAGAGAAACATTTGTAAATACTTCAGTGCCATCAAATGAACAAGCTATGGAAAGCACGGTTAGTTCTTTAAGACCTGAAAATGTGGCCCCTGGCATTAAAGTAAAGCATAGTAAATTTGGAATTGGAACTATAGTCAGCATTACTAAGGATGGCAGTAATACTAAACTAACTATAGCCTTTGATAAAATGGGAATAAAAAATTTAATGCTGGGAATTGCTCCCCTAGAAGCTGTATAGGAGTGAAAAAGGTTGAATAATAATGATATTGAAAAAAGAATGAATGAAATAATCAACGAGTTAAATAAGTATGCCTATGAATATTATGTATTAGATAATCCAACTGTATCTGACAAAGAATATGATAAAAAGTATGATGAATTAGTTAAGCTGGAAAAAGAAAGCGATATTGTACTTTCATACTCTCCTACTCAAAGAGTAGGAGATACAGTTTTAACTGATTTCCAAAAGTATACTCACAAGGCTAGATTATGGAGCCTTGATAAAGCTCAGGGATATGAGGAGCTTAATGATTGGTTTAATAAAAACTTAAAAGCCTGGGAATCCTACAATTCTTCTCATGAGGACAAACTTCCAGAAATAAAATACATTCTTACAAAAAAGTTTGACGGATTAACTATTAACTTAACTTATGACGAAAACGGTATTTTAGTAAAAGCTGCCACCAGAGGTACCGGAGAAATTGGCGAGGATGTTACAGCTCAGGCAAAGACTATTAAATCTATTCCTTTAAAGGTAAATAATAACCATATTGTTGAAATTCATGGAGAAGCTGTTATGACAACAGAAGCCTTTGAAGAATACAATAAAAATGCACAGGTGCCCCTTAAAAATTTGAGAAATGGAGCAGCAGGAGCTTTAAGAAACTTAAATGTAAAAGAAACAGCAAGAAGAAATTTATCCGCATTTTTCTATGATGTAGGATATAATGAAGGGAAACCATATAATAATTATATAGAAATGATGGATTTCATCAAAAAACTTGGATTACCAGTTGATAAATACATAAAACAGTGCAGTACTTTAGAAGAAATTAAGGAAGAAATAAAATATATTGAATCCATTAGAGGCTCGTTAAATTATGATATTGATGGTGTTGTCATAGTAATAGACGACTTAAAAACAAGAGAAGTATTTGGATATACCATTAAATTTCCCAAGTGGGCTCTGGCTTTTAAATTCGAGGCGCTGGAGACAACTACTAAACTTCTTGATGTTGAATGGAACGTTGGAAGAAGCGGAAGAGTTACACCAACAGCACTTTTAGAGCCTATAGAATTAGGTGGAGTAACAGTTAAAAGGGCAACTCTTAATAATATGGATGATATCAATAGAAAAGGTGTAAGAATTGGCTGTGAGGTATTTATAAGAAGATCAAATGATGTAATACCAGAAATCATGGGCATTGTTGAAAAAGATTTAGATGATACTATTGCTATTGAACCTCCAAAGGTTTGCCCGTACTGCGGTAGTACAGTTGTACAAGATGGAGTACACTATTACTGTGAGAATACGCTGTCCTGCAAGCCTCAAATGGTTAAGAGTATTGTACATTTTGGCAGCAGAGAGGCCATGAATATAGAGGGCTTTAGCAAAAAAACTGCAGAACAGCTTTTTGAAAAGCTAGATATAAAATCAATTGCGGATTTATATAGAATTAAGAAAGAGCAACTGCTAACACTAGATAAGTTTGCTGACAAAAAGGCGGAAAATTTACTTCAATCTATTGATCGAAGTAAAAAGTGTGAATTAGCTTCCTTTGTATATGCATTAGGGATACCAAATGTGGGAAAGAAAACAGCAAAAGACATAGTAAATGAATTTAAAACCTTAGAGAACTTGATGAAAGCAACTAAAGAGGAATTAATTACTGTACAGGATGTTGGTGAAATAGTTGCAGACAGTGTAGTAGATTTCTTTAAACAGGAAAAAATAATAAAAAGTATAAGTGAGTTACTAATTCTTGGGGTAAAGCCATACTATATTAATGAAGAGACCACAGAAAGCATTTTTAGCGGGAAAACCGTAGTTGTAACTGGAACTCTAAAGAATTATAGTAGAGCTGAAATTAAAGAAAAATTGGAATTACTTGGAGCAAATGTTTCTGGAAGTGTAAGCAAAAAAACTAATTATGTTTTAGCAGGTGAAGAAGCAGGTTCAAAATTAACAAAAGCTAGAGAGCTTGGAGTAACTATTATAGATGAAGAACAGTTCGAAAATTTATTAAATAATTAATATTATATTGCTTTACAAGTAGTATTTTAAAGTATAATATAATAATAGCTTTATTTTATGAATCTTTTAATAAGATTAGGATAGTAGAGTTTTGTGCACTTTTGGAGGTTAATATGAGAAAAACAATAAATTTATTGGGGTGGCTTTGCGTATTTTTTACAATAATAAGTATTGTATTAACATTGCTTACCACTTATCAGTTTACATATGTTAAGTATTTTAATGGATATTATACTCTTCAATGGAGTATGTTTTTCACAATGATTATTTGGGCAATTAAATTATTTGATTTTAAAAGTAATTTTAGTGGCAAATTTTATCCAATTGTATGTACAATAATAGCTGTAGGTGCTTTGTTCTTTATTTTTATGAAAGTTAATTAGATTTGCAAATTAAAGTATTTGGCTGCTTAATTTAGGTTGTCAAATACTTTTAATTTTATTATATATAATGCATTAAAGTTCTTACATTATGGCTTTGCAAAATATCTAATCTTGAAGGATTTTTGTGAAGTCATAATGTATAAGAATTTTTGCATTATATTATATGTATAATAAGTTTTTTTGTGGTAAAATAGAAATGTTAATTTCTCGGATAATTATAAAATATATATGGAAAAGAGGGATATTATGTCAGTTTCAAAAAAGGATGTGGAATATGTTGCAGAGCTTTCTAGATTAAATTTTTCTGAACATGAAAAAGAAAATTTAGTTGAGGACTTAAATGAAATATTGAATTATATGGAAAAATTAAATGAACTTGATACAGAAAATGTAGATATTATTGTAAATCCTTACTACATAGAAAACAAATTTAGAGAAGATGAAGTGCAGGAATCTATGAAATTGAAAAGCATTATAGAAAATTCACCACAAAACCTTGAAGAATATGTTGTAGTTCCTAAGATAATTGAGTAGATAAGAAGTGGAGGTCAAGATTACATATGGAATTAAATAAGCTCACAGCTCACCAATTGAAAGATTTAATTACCAAAAAGGAAGTTAAAGTTGAAGAAGTAACTAAGGCTTATATAGATAGAGTAAAAAGTATAGATGATAAAATAGGAGCATTTTTGTATTTAGCTGAAGAAGAAGCAATACAGCATTCAAAATTATTGGATGAAAAAATATCAAAAAATGAAAATTTAAATGCATTAAGCGGAATTCCTATTGGAATAAAGGATAATAT
>JAQSXU010000091.1 GCA_029256485.1 Clostridiaceae bacterium | reverse complement strand
TTCAGAGGTGTGAGCTCAATTGTTGTAGATAAGAATTACTCTTATGGTTTAGCTATTATTCTTATGACTGTTATAATAAGAATAATTCTATTGCCATTAAACATAAAGCAAACTAGATCATCTGTAGCTATGAGTGAAATTCAGCCAGAAGTAAAGAAGATTCAAGATAAATATAAAAATAACCCTCAAAAGTCTCAAGAAGAAATAATGAAACTTTATAAAGAAAAGGGAGCAAGTCCTTTAAGTGGATGTTTGCCATTATTAATTCAGTGGCCAATTTTCATTGCTCTTTACTATGCTTTTAATAATTTAAAGGGTATAGATGGAATTCATTTTTTATGGATTCAAAATTTAGCAAGTAGGGATATGGTTCTTGCCGTAATCTCTGGTTTAACTACTTATTTTTCAGGTACTTTAATGGCTGTTAATAATGATAGTGCTCAGGCTAAACAAACTAGTACAATGAACATTGGTATGTCTATTTTCATGACTGTAATGAGCTGGAGTTTAAAGTCAGCTTTAGTTTTATATTGGGTTGTAAATAATTTAATTCAAATTACTCAAACTGTAGTAATGAAAAAAATGGATAAGAAAAAGGCTAGTGAATCATAGGGGGTGACTTATGGTATGAAAGTTATTGAAATTACTGGAAAGACAACTGAAGATGCCGTTAAAAATGCATTAAAAGAGCTTAATGTTACGGAAGACAAGGTAGAAATTGAAATTATAGATGAGGGTAACAAAGGTTTTTTTAATTTAATTGGAACAAGGCCGGCTAAAGTAAAGGTTAAAGTAAAAAGAGACTATATATATGAAGGAAAAAGCTTTTTAAGGGATATTTTAAATAGCATGGACATTAAAGCTGAAGTGAGAATAAAAGAAGATGATGATGTTATTAAAATTTCTTTAACTGGGCCGAACATGGGAATACTTATTGGATATAGGGGTGAGACCTTAGATTCTTTACAGTATTTAGTTAGTCTTGTAATAAATAAGGGTCACGATTTTGAGTACAAAAGAGTAATTTTAGATACTGAAAACTATAGGGCTAAAAGAGAAGAAACACTAAAGAGACTAGCTAAAAGAATTGCAGAAAAGGCGTATAGAACTGGAAACTGTGTAAAACTTGAACCTATGAATCCATATGAAAGAAGAATTATACATTCTGCATTGCAGGGGGATTCAAAAGTACAGACATATAGTGAAGGTGATGAACCTTTTAGAAGAGTAGTTGTTGATTTAAGGAAAGCCTAGAGGCTTTCTTTTTATTTATTAACTAAATTATAAATTTTAATGAGGTGAGAGAATGAAGGAATTTGATACAATTGCAGCTATATCAACTAGTTTAGGTGAAGGTGGTATTGCTATTGTAAGAGTTTCTGGTAGCAACGCATTGAAAATTGTAAGTCATATTTTTAAGAGTAAAAATAATAGAGAGTTAGATAGTATTAAAACATATACCATGAGATATGGATATATAATTGAAAGAGAAACAAATGAAATATTAGATGAAGTTATTGTTTCATATATGAAGGGGCCAAAAAGTTTTACAGCAGAAGATGTTGTAGAAATTAATTGTCATGGTGGTGTTACTGCAACTAATAAGATATTAATGGAAGTTATTAAGTCAGGAGCCAGGATAGCTGAGCCTGGAGAATTTACTAAAAGAGCATTTTTAAACGGAAGAATAGATTTGAGTGAGGCTGAAGCAGTAATTGATATAATTAGAGCAAAAACAGATCTTTCCATGAAATCTGCTGTAATGCAGTCTCAGGGAAAGGTTTCTAAGGAAGTAATAAATCTTAGAGAAAAGTTATTAGAAGTAATAGCACATATTGAAGCTACTGTAGATTATCCAGAAGAGGATTTAGAGCAGGCAACATCTGATAATGTAAGTATTAAATTAAAACAAATAATAGACATACTAGAAAATATATTGAAAAATGCAGAACAGGGTAAGATTATTAGAGATGGATTGAATACTGTAATAGTAGGAAAGCCTAATGTGGGTAAATCATCTTTATTAAATGCTCTATTAATGGAGAATAGAGCTATTGTAACTGATATTCCTGGAACCACTAGAGATGTAATTGAAGAATTTATTAGTATTGATGGTATACCTATTAAAATTGTTGATACGGCTGGAATAAGAAAATCTAATGATGTAGTTGAAAAAATAGGAGTAGAAAAATCTATAGAAAAAATAAATGAGGCTGATTTAATAATACTTATGCTTGATTTAAGTAGAGAAATTGATGAAGAAGATAAAGAAATTATAAATTATATAAGTGATAAGAAAAGCATAATTATATTAAATAAAAAAGACTTGAAACAAAAATTAAATTTAGATGAAATTATCGGTTTTCAAAGTGAAAATATAATTAGGACATCAGCATTTTCTGGAGAAGGAATAGATAATTTAAAACAAAGTATTAAAGATTTATTTTTTAATGGTAAAATAGAGTCAAAGGATATTTTAATTACTAATGCCAGACATAAAGAAGCTATAATTAAGGCGAGAGAAAATTGTATGAGTGCTCTCTTGGGGAAATTACTGGTGATACCTTGGAGGAAAATATTATTGATAAAATTTTTTCGAAATTTTGTTTAGGAAAGTAGGTATGTCACTATGAAATATTTATCTGGTGAATATGAAGTTATTGTAATTGGGGCTGGTCATTCAGGTTGTGAGGCTGCTTTGGCAGCTTCAAGGATGGGATGTAAAACATTGATATGTACTATTAATTTAGATAGTATAGGTCTTATGCCATGTAATCCTAATGTTGGGGGTACTGCCAAAGGACATTTAGTTAGGGAGATAGATGCATTAGGTGGTGAGATGGGGGTTAATATTGACAATACATTTTTACAATCTAGAATGCTAAATACATCAAAAGGACCAGCAGTTCATTCTCTTAGAGCTCAAGCAGATAAAAGAAGATATTCGGAAAGAATGAAGCACGTAATTGAGACACAGGAGAATTTAGATTTGCGCCAGGTGGAAGTCACGGCCATTGATGTTGAGGATGGAAAAGTAAAAGGTGTAACTACAAATCTTGGAACTTATTATTCCACTAAGGCTGTAATACTTGCAACTGGAACATATTTAAAAGGAAGAGTAATAATTGGTGATATTAGTTATAGCAGTGGACCTAGTGGATTGTTTCCAGCAAATGAATTATCCAATAGTTTGGAGAAGATTGGTATTCAATTAAGAAGATTTAAAACAGGTACACCAGCTAGAATAAATAGAAGGTCAGTTGACTTTTCAAAGATGATTGAACAGCCTGGTGATGAGAAAATAGTTCCTTTTTCATTTATGTCTGGAAAGTTAGAAAGAAATCAGATACCATGCTATCTTACATACACTAGTGATGATACTGCAAAGATAATAAGAGATAATATACATAGATCTCCGCTGTATAGTGGAACTATCGTTGGAATAGGTCCTCGATATTGTCCTTCAATTGAAGACAAAATAATGAGATTTCCCGATAAGGAAAGACATCAGGTTTTCATTGAGCCTGAAGGCGAAAGCACAGAGGAATTATATGTGGGAGGTATGTCAAGTTCTTTGCCTGTAGATGTTCAGATGAAAATGTATAAATCTGTTCCAGGATTAGAAAATGCTGAAATTTTAAGGTATGGATATGCAATTGAATATGATTGTATTGATCCACTTCAATTGAAACTTTCCTTGGAATTTAAAAGCATAAGTGGTTTATTTAGTTCTGGTCAAAGCAATGGAAGTTCAGGATATGAAGAGGCTGCTGCTCAGGGAATAATTGCAGGAATTAACTCTGCTCTATTTTGTAAGGAAAAGGAACCTTTAATTTTAAAAAGATCTGATGGATATATTGGAGTTTTAATAGATGACTTAGTAACAAAAGGGACCAATGAACCATATAGAATGATGACGTCTAGAGCTGAATACAGACTTTTATTAAGACAAGATAATGCAGATCTAAGACTTACCGAATTAGGTTATAAAGTTGGCCTTGTAACTGAAGAAAGATATAAAAGGTTTTTAAATAGAAAAGCTTCAATCCAAAATGAATTAGAAAGAATAAAAAATCTTCAAATTACAAGTAAAAGTGAAGTCAATGATATTCTTTTAAAATTAAATTCTTCAGAGATTAAGAAACCTATTAGTTTATATGAATTAATTAAGAGACCTGAACTTAATTATGAAATGGTGGCACCATTAGATAAACATAGGACTGAGTTATCGGATGATGTAATTGAGGAAATAAATATTGTATCAAAATACGAAGGTTATATAGAAAAACAGCTTGAACAAGTTAGCCAATTTAAAAAATTCGAGGTTAAATTAATACCTTTAGATATAAACTATGAAAATGTAAGGGGATTGAGGATTGAAGCTATTCAAAAATTAGGTAAAATTAGACCTATGAGCATAGGTCAGGCTTCAAGAATCTCTGGAGTTTCACCTGCCGATATATCAGTGTTATTAATTTACTTAGAGCATGAGTATAGGAAAGACAGAATAAATGAGAAATAGGAGAATCTTGTATGAATTATTATGAAATGTTAAGTTTGGCATGTTCAGATATAGGATTGAGTTTTGATAATGAAAAATATGACAAATTTATTGAATACATGAATATGATAAAGCAGTGGAATGAGAAGGTAAATTTGACTGCAATTACTGAGGATGATGTGATAATAAAAAAGCATTTTATTGATTGCATAAAGATTTTTAAATATGAAGACTTAAAAAATAAGTGTAGTATAATTGATGTTGGAACTGGAGCTGGATTTCCAGGTATACCTATGAATATTTTAAATTGTGAAAATAAAATTGTACTGCTGGATTCTTTAAATAAGAGGGTTAATTTTTTAAATGAGGTAATTAATAAATTGAATTTAAAAAATATTACAGCGGTTCATGGAAGAGCTGAGGATTTTGGCCAGAATGTTAATTATAGGGAGCATTTTGATTTTGCAATTTCTAGAGCTGTAGCTAATTTGACTTCTCTAAGCGAATATTGTTTGCCGTTTTTGAAGTTAAATGGTAAATTTATAGCTATGAAAGGACCAGCTGTTACTGAGGAAATAAATGATTCTAAAAATGCTATTGGTGTACTTGGTGGAAATCTAGAGAAAATTATTGAAGTTAATATTGAGGATAGCGATCTTAAACATAATTTGGTTATTATTGGAAAAATTAAACAGACTCCTAAACAATACCCCAGAAAAGCAGGTATGGCCACTAAAAAACCTATAAAATAAAACTTTATGTAAAATTTTTTAAAAAAGAAGGAATTATTGGAAAAATGTAGAATTGTTAATATTAGGAAAACGTAAGAGGGATGGTTTATTATGCAACAAAATAATATTAGTTATTTACCTACAGAGAATATTTACCCCAATATATATCAACCCAGAAAATATTTTGACAACGACGCAATAGATGAACTAGCTCAATCTATAAAAGTATATGGAATTCTTCAGCCATTATCTGTAAGAAAAATGGGGGAAGGAAGATTTGAGTTAGTAGCTGGTGAAAGAAGGCTGCGTGCTGCCAAAAAAATCGGTTTAAATGAGGTTCCGGCAATTATAATTGATATTACTGATAAAGATTCTGCAGCAATTGCATTACTTGAAAATTTACAAAGGGAAAACTTAAATTTCATTGAAGAAGCTGAGGCTTACAACAATTTAATTAAGGAGCACTCCTATACTCAAGAAAAGTTGGCAGAAACTATTGGCAAAAAACAATCTACAATTGCTAACAAATTAAGGATTTTAAAGTTAGATGAAAATTTAAGAAAAATGATACTTGATAATAATCTCACTGAGAGACACGCTAGAGCGTTGTTAAAATTATCTTCTACTGAATTACAGTTTAAAGTACTAAATCAAGTTATAAAAAAATCCTTAAACGTAAAAAATACTGAAAGCCTTATTGAAAAAGAGCTTATTAAGGAAAAAACTGGAGCCGTTAAAGATAATAAAAATAAGATTAAAGGTATTTTCTCTCCTAGAGTGTATATCAATACTATAAAACAGGTTTTTGATAAATACGGAATGCAAGTTCAATATTCTTCTAAAGATTTAAATGATAGCATTCAGATAATTGTAACGATACCTAAAAAATAATTAACTTTGTTTCACGTGAAACAAAAACAGAAAAACTTTACAGGATTAATCCCGTTAAGTTTTTTTTGTATTTAAATTTCTAAAAACACTTTAATTATATTTGTATAGAATATATAATTAAAATAGTTGTACTTTAAGATAAAATATTTTACATGCGTAAGGTGGTGAAAACTTGAAAGTAATTTCAATATTTAATCAAAAAGGTGGAGTTGGAAAAACAACTACCAATATTAATTTATGTTCATATTTAGCTATGTCAGGTTACAGAATTCTTTCAATTGACATAGATCCTCAGGGTAATACAACTAGTGGGTTAGGTTTTGATAAAAACAATGTTGAAACTTCTATTTATGATGTGATGGCTTATGAAGATACTAAAATTGATGATGCAGTAGTGGAAAGTGAATTAATTAGCAACTATTTCATTATACCATCTACTATGGAACTAGCTGGTGCAGAGGTAGAGCTTATTGGCAAATCAAACAGAGAGTCAATACTTAAGAATAAGATCCAAAATCTAGAAACTAAATTTGACTACATATTTATTGATTGTCCGCCATCCCTTGGCTTTCTAACAGTAAACGCGTTAACTGCATCAGATAGCGTTTTAATACCTATACAATGTGAGTTTTATGCACTAGAAGGAGTAGGACAACTTGTAAATACTATACAGCTTGTAAAGAAATCACTAAATAAAAATCTACAGGTTGAAGGTGTAATAATGAGCATGTATGATAGTAGAACAAATTTATCAAATGAAGTTGTTTCAGAGGTAAAAAAATACTTTAAGGATAAGGTCTATAACACAACAATACCAAGAAATGTGAGGTTGGCTGAAGCTCCAAGTTTCGGATTACCAATTATGTTATATGATGATAAGTGTAGGGGAGCTTTAGCATATGAAAACCTAACTAAGGAATTTATTGAAAGACAATGAATGGGGTGATATAGTGAGTTCGAATAAAAGATTTGGGCTAGGAAAAGGCCTTGGAGCTTTAATCCCGGAACAAATTGATAATAATGATTCATATAATGATACACTAGTCTCATCAAACTTAATTGATATAAATCTTATTAGAGCCAATGAGAAACAACCTAGAAAAGTTTTTGATGAAGCTCAATTAGCTCAGCTTTCACAATCTATTAAGGAATATGGCATATTGCAACCCTTAATATTACAAAAGGTTAATAATACCTATACAATTATTGCAGGAGAAAGAAGGTGGAGAGCCGCAAAACAGGCTAAATTAAGGGAAGTTCCTGCAGTAGTAATGGACATAAGTACAAAACAAATTTTAGAAATTTCCTTAATTGAAAATATACAAAGACAAGATTTAAATCCTATTGAAGAGGCACAAGCTTATAGAAGGTTAATCGAAGATTTTTCTTTTACTCAGGAAGAATTAAGTATGAAAATAGGAAAATCTAGAACTGCTATTACTAATTGTATGAGATTATTAAATTTAGATGAAAAAGTCCAAAACTATATAATTGAAGGTGTAATCACTGAAGGACATGGTAGGACTATTTTAGGTTTAATAAATAGGGAATATCAGTTTGAGATAGCACAGAAGATTATTGATGAAGGACTAAGTGTTAGAGAAACGGAAAGCCTTGTAAAGAAAATAAATGAAAATAAAGATACAATAAGAAATAGAGATATAAACAAAGAAAATAATCCTTTTATTAATGAGCTGAGGGGAAGGCTTGAGAATTACTTTGGAACTAAAGTTACACTAAAGAATAATAATAATAAAGGTAGAATCGAAATTGAATATTATTCAACTGAAGATTTACAAAGAATAATTGATACGTTAAATATATAAAATAAATATGTTTCACGTGAAACAATATCAGGAAGGTGTAGAAACATGGACAATTTAATTAAAACATTCAATAATTTTCAACCATATATAGTATTAGGACTTATAGTTATTGTAATAATAATGCTATTTATGATATTAATACTTTTTAATGCATTAGGAAAATTAGAAAAGAAATATAAGAAGTTCATGAGAGGAACAGATAGTAAGAGTATTGAAGAATTAGTATTAAAGTATTTTGACAATATAGATAAAGTAAAAGAAGATACAGAAAACATGAAGGAACTATATAAAAGTATAAATTTGAGGGTACAAAGCTGTACTCAAAAGGTATCATTAATAAGATATAGAGCATTTGAAGACGTAGGAAGTGATTTAAGCTTCTCAGTTGCTATGTTGGATTCAAAAAATAACGGATTAATTTTAACGGGAATATATGGGAGAAATGAAAGTACAACTTATGCAAAACCAATAGATAAGGGACTCTCAAGATATGAATTATCCCAGGAAGAAAAACAAGTTCTTCAAGATGCAATATCAAAGGTAATCTAATAATAAATATTGTATAGAAAACCTCCTTTAAGGGAAAATTACCTAAAGGAGGTTTTATCTATGATTATATATGTTAGTAAGGAATTAAAAAATATTAGCAATGAATTAAGAAAAAGAGGATATACCGTTACAGAAGAAAGTAGTAATTCACCATGTGATGCTATAATTTGCAATATAAAAAACGGCGGGCTGCAAAATATAAATATGCAAAGTAATGTAAGAACTGATGGTACCCTTATAATAGATAGTGGTAGTAAAAATATAGATGAAATAGAGTACATTTTAAATAATAGAGTTTATAGTTCTTTATTCTAAAAATATATTATTGGGCTTTATTTTGGTTTCTATATCTATTGGAAAAATCCAATCCATGAAAAGAATATTTTCTTCCACCAAATGTTTTTAGTATGCTATGATAAATACCCTCAGAAATTAAATTAGCTAACTGCATTACATTATATAATCTAGTGTTCTGCAAAACCATGAATTCCATAGAACCAGAAATATTTACTACGCCAGTAATACTTAAATTACCAACTGGTGGTAAATCTTTATTTACTGCAGCACCAGGTATTAATGGACTTTTTTGTAAAATTATGTTACCAACATGTTCCAAGCTTCCTAAACATGCATCTACCGCAATAATAAAGGGATCATTATTTATTTTGTTTACAGTTTCTAATGTTTCCAATAAGTTTTTAGCATGAACCGGGTATTGAAGATTGCCGTAAATGGAAAAGTGTTCTCTAGTTAAAAATTTTAGCTTTTCTCCGACTAATGGTCCAAGGCTATCTCCGGTAGATCTGTCACTTCCAATACAGATAATTGAAATATTCCTGCCTGATTTAAATACCGGAGAAATCTCACTATATATATTATCTCTTACTAAACTAATGGAATTCTTACTATTAGAATCAATAATCACTTTTTCATTCATATCAATCACCATCCTAATAGAAAGTTTAACCAATATAGTTAAATCTTAATCATAAAAATATAAAGTATACATTTTATAAAATGTATACTTTATATTTTATAAAATTTTAACATTTCTTAATATGTTAAAAAACACAACTAAAAATATACAGAAGAACATTCCTGAAATGCCACTGGCTTTTAATCCTATAAATAATGCGGCAAGAACAGCTACAGGATGAATTCCAAGTGAGGATGATACAATTTTAGGTTCTAATATTTGCCGAATAATTGAAACTAAAATATAGGAAATTAAAATTCCAAATGCTGTAAAATAATTTTTAATGATAAAAAAGTAAATAATAGCTAACGGTATATAAATTGTGCCAATCCCAAGAATTGGTAAAATATCCGCTATTGCACATATTAAACTTAAAATAATTGCATATTTAACTCTAAAAATTAAAAATACAATAATAGTTTCAACAAATGTTATTGATATTATAAGCATGTACGATAATAGATAGTTGCCCAGCATTCTTTTTGATTCATTAAAAATATAATTTAATTTATCTGACTTATCATCGGGAATCAAACTCTTAAACTTTTCTTTAGCAGAAGTCATATCTTTAGTAAAGAAATATGTGGCAAGGAGTGTAAATAAAATAACCATTATAATATAAGGAATATAACTTAAAAAACTAATAATCAAAGAAATAATCTTGCCTGTTACAGCTACAGTCGCATTTGAAATTTTAGATACAGCTCCAGTAAAGTTATTCTCAATTGTGCTGGATATTGCAGGATCCAAGTTACTATAATACTTTCTTAGATTTTCTACAGAATCATAAATTTGTGAAGAATTTTTAGATAAATAATTTTGAGTGCTTTTACCAAGTTGAGTGACTTCTTGAGTAATAGACACTACTCCAAAAGAAAGTATAGAAATTAATACTGTAAAAAAAATTATTGTAGATATTAAACTAGCAAAAGAATTCTTTATTTTAAATTTTTTTATCAAATATTCAGTAGGCATCCTAAGAAAAAGAGCAAAAAGAAGAGCCAAAACAAAAGGAAGTGTATAATCCAATGTACCGAAAAAAATTAAAAAAATTAAGGAATAACTAATAAAGAAAATTACTATTTTATCTAATTTGTTAAAGAGATTCTCCATAAGCTATTGCCTCCTAATAATGTTATTTATTGAACTTAGAGCATAATTAACATCTTTAATATCATTAAAACATCCAAAGCTAAAACGAATAGTACCCTGTGGAAAAGTGCCGATGGTCTTATGAGCAAGCGGAGCACAGTGTAACCCTGAACGAGTTACAATTCCAAACTCATTATCCAATATAAAGCTGAATTCAGAATTGCTAATTTTGGATGAATTAATTGAAATTGCCGAAGTTCTATTACTAGCATTAGGATCACCATACAATTTTATAGAATCAATATTTAAAAGCCCATTAATAAATTCTTGAGATAAGTATTGTTCCTTTTCTCTTATAGAATCCAATCCCTCTCTATTAATAAATTCTATACCACTTAAGAGTCCGGCAATACCAGGTGCATTTAAAGTTCCGCTTTCAAATTTATCAGGTAAAAAGTCTGGCTGGGTGATACTTTCTGATAAGCTGCCGGTTCCACCCTCAATGTATGAAGTTGCTTCAGAGTTTAATAAATCATCAATTATGAAGCCTCCAACACCCTGCGGACCTAGTAATGATTTATGACCAGTAAATGCTATAGCATTACAATTAAGTTCAGAAAAATCAATATGTATACATCCTGCACTTTGAGCTGAATCTATAATAAAGTAAATGTTATTATTCTTACACAATTGGCCAATTTCTTTTAAAGGCTGTATGCTGCCAATAATATTTGAGGAATGTGACATAACAATAACTTTAGTATTAGATTTAATTTTGTCTTTTATTGAATTAATGTCAACAACTCCATTTGAATTACAATTTATTATGTCAACTTCAATATCTATTAAAGATTTCATGTGTTCAAGAGGCCTTATCACTGAATTGTGTTCCATTGAAGTAGTGATAATATGCCACCCTTCTTTAATAGTTGTTTTTAGTAGAATATTTAATGACATTGTAATATTAGAAGTAAAAATAATATTTTCTGTAGCATTGAAATTAAAAAAATCAGCTAAAGCTTCTCTGCATTTATATATTGTTCTATCTCCAATAAGTACGTTAGAAGAGGCACCTCTTCCAGGATTAGCACCTATATTTATCATATAATTCATGATTGAATTATAAACTTCATCTGGTTTAGGATAGGATGTAGCAGCGTTATCTAAATATATTTTCAATTGGAATACCTCCTAAATAATAAACTTAATTATGCCAAAAATTACAAAAGTTATACCAATAATAAAAATTGAAAATTGTAAAATAATAGAAGTTCTCTTAGAAACATTAGGATTTAAAATCTTAAATCCTTTTAAAGCTAAAAGGTTAAGAACAGCAAACCATGTAACCATACCAGCAATGATAGATATTATAAATGTATAATAAAAAACCGGTCCAACATAATACCATGCTCTGATAACTGTACCACTAAGAGTCAGCCATAAAGAAGGTGTCATTGGGTTGGAGAAAGTAATTAAAAAACCAGCTAAAAAGGGCATAGATTTAGCTTTTGAATTTGAAAAAAAGTTAATTTTAAATCCACCAATACCACTCTTTGCTTTTATTTGAAGATATCCTATTGAAGATAAAATCAAACCAGAAAATATCCAGAATAAGGCCTCAGTCTTTCTATTTTTAGAAAGCAGATTTGAAAGCCCTCCATTTATAAGCAATAAATAGGCTAAATCTGCACTAAGTGCGCCAATGGATACAGAAAAACCTTCTTTATAGCCATCAGAAATGGTTCTTTTTACAGATTCAAGACCAGCTGGTCCTAAAGGGATAGAAATAACAAAACCTGTAAAACAACCTGTTAGAATAGCCTTTAAAATATCAATAAACTTATCCATAATTAACTCCAAACAATAATAATTTGATATAATATATAAGGAAATATGTATATAATAAAATACTTACTTTATTATAATCTAAAATAATCTACTTGTATATGTAATAATTAACAAATTACAATATTTGTAAACATAAAATTAGAAAGGTGATATTAATGGACAAATACTATATAATAACGTTTCAAAATACGCATCAAGCAATGAAGGGAGAACGAGTTTTAAAGGAAAATCAAATCAAATGCAATATAATGCCAACTCCCACCATGATAACTAGAAGTTGTGGCATAAGCATTATATTTAAGGAAGATGAAAAAAATACAATAAATGCTTTAGTTAAGCACAATGAATTGGAAATAAAAGCAATGTATTATAAGGAAAATAATAATTATATTGAAATAAATTAAACTTTTTGTGGTAAAGGAGAGTATATGAATAAATCAGTATTAATAAATATATTAGAAATTTCATATAACGAGTCTGGTATAAAAATTGCAAATTTCACCATAAGTAAAGAAAGCATATATAATACTTTAGTGATGTGTTTACAATTAATATTAATATTAATTGTAATGTATCTAAGTATAAAATTTGGAAATGGAATTATTAATAGGTTTATTAATAAGCAGAAAAAACTGAAATTTTCATTAGATGATAGAAAAGCAAAGACTGTTGGAGAAGTTTTGAAGAGTATTTTAAAATATTCGGTATACTTTTTTGGAATTTTCACTATAATAGAAATAGTTTTTGGAAAAATAGGCTCAATATTTGCAGGATTAGGCGGGGTAGCAATAGGTCTAGGGACCCAAAATTTAATTAAAGATATTATAAATGGATTCTTCATATTGTTTGAAGATCAATTTTCAGTTGGTGATTATGTTAGCATAGAGGATAAAGATGGTATAGTAGAAGGAATAGAATTAAGAGTAACAAAAATTAGAGACTTCAATGGGGATCTACACATCATACCAAATGGGATAATAAAATTGGTGACAAATCATTCTAGAGGAAATATGAGGGTATTATTAGATATTAATATTTCATATGATGAAAATGTTGATAAGGCCATTAATGTAATTACAGATACATGTGAAAAATTTAAAGACAAAAACAATAATGTGGTAGAAGGTCCTAAGGTACTTGGTATGTCCAAAATTTCAGAGGATGGTATTACAGTAAGAGTATTTGCAAAAGTTAAATCAATGACACAATGGGACACTGAAATGAAGTTAAGAAGAGAGATAAAAAATAGTCTGGATGAATCAAAGATAAAGATAGCATATAAAAGAGTTGAAGTAATAAATACCAAAATATAATTTTAGTGAAAGGAAGATAAAAATGCCAAAGAATTTATATCTTGGGGATATAGTAGAAATGAAAAAAGGACATCCTTGTGGAGAAAATAAATGGGAAATAATCAGGCTTGGCGCAGATATAAAAGTAAAATGCTGCGGTTGCGGAAGAATAATAATGCTTCCAAGGAGTAAGTTTGAAAAAAGTATAAAAAAATTTATTAAGCAAAATGTCCCAGCTGAAGAAAAATAGTTGCAATTATTCAAATGTAGTAGTAAACTAAATTAGTATGGCCCTGCTGTGAATATAACTCACAGCCGTTAGTCCATAGGGAGGAGGTGAATCTAATGAGAAAATATGAAACTATATTTATACTACATCCATCATTAGACGAAGAAGCTGTTAAAGCTGGCGTTGAAAAGTTTAAGGGTGTAATAGAAAATGGTGGCGGAGTAATTGAAAATGTTGATTCATGGGGTAAGAGAAAGCTTGCTTATGAAATTAACAAAGTAAATGAAGGACAGATTCAGTTATAAGACATATTATAATAAAAAATGAAAAATAGGTGGTGTTTTAATTGAATAAAGTTGTTTTAATTGGAAGATTAACTAAAGACCCAGAGCTGAAGTTTACTCCAGGTTCGGGAACAGCTGTTACCACCTTAACATTAGCAGTCGATAGAAGAATGCCTTCTAAAGACGGCACCAGAGAAGCGGACTTCATTCCCATAGTAGTATGGGGAAAGCAGGCTGAATCTACAGCAAATTACATGAGCAAAGGAAAGCTTATGGGTGTAAGCGGTAGAATTCAGACTAGAAGTTATGACGCTAAAGATGGTTCTAAAAGATATGTCACTGAAATAGTTGCTGAAGAGGTACAATTCCTTGAATGGGGAAATGGAAACAAAGGCATGGATCAAGATTATAGTAGAAGTAATTCTAATTATGGAAGTCAACAAGGTGGATTTTCTAAAGATATGGGCGGAGAAGATATAACCCCTGTAGATGATGGAGATATACCATTTTAATTTGGTAAGGAGGGAAAAACATGGCTAGGGAAGAAAGAAATAATAAAAAAGGTTCAGCAAGAATGAGAAGAGCAAAGAAAAAAGTTTGTTCATTCTGCATAGATAAAGCTGAAGCTATAGATTACAAGGATATAAACAAAATCAGAAAGTATGTCACTGAAAGAGGCAAGATTCTTCCAAGAAGAATTTCTGGAAATTGCGCAAAACATCAGAGAATGCTTACTGAAGCAGTAAAGAGAGCAAGAAATATAGCATTGCTTCCATTTACAACAGAATAATTTAGAAATTAAAAGTTCCTACTTCTGTAGGAACTTTTTTTTGGATAAAGTAATTTATATAATTTAAAATTCTGAGCAGATACGCCAATATGTTTGAAAAATATATTAGTATGGCAATAATAAGGATAACGGCTTATAATTATAACATAAATAAAACTCACTTAATCTGATATAGAATTTACATAGTATATACATGGTACATAAAAAGGAACAAGTATTGTTGCATAAATGTATAAAAATAACTAAAATAGAAATATAGGCATAAAAGGGGATGTATTATAGTGAATAAAGATAATTTGAATATTATGTATAATATTAAAATAATAGAGGATCTGAAGGCAGAATTATTAAGCATAATTGCAGATTTTTTTAAACTGTTAACAAGGGGAAGCAATGTAGCTCACGATGCTATTTTAGAATGTATTTCCGGGGCAATAATAATACTGTATGTTTTAAGTGACAGATTAGGCTATTCCTATACAGCTGTTGATGATCAAATAAAAAAGAAATTAAAGACAGGAATAATTGAACAAGATGAAATTGAAAAAGAAAGCAAGGATTTAACTAGATTGTACACTCACATTAAGGAAAGAGAATAACGGAGGAAATAATGGAGAACAGAAGTTTTGAAACTAAGTCTGTAGTAGAAGCAGGACTAATTTCTGCACTAATTGTTATATTAGCTTTAATAAATGCTTACATACCAGGTTTCTCGGTATTTGGTACTTTTCTACTTCCAATACCGGTAACAGTGCTATATTTAAGGCATAATTTTAAAGTATCCCTGTCGGCAGTACTAGTCAGCGGTATATTAGTTGGATTAACATATGATCCTATTAGAGGACTTACATCTGCAGTAATATTTGGATTAACTGGTTTAACATTAGGCTACTGTATAAAAAAAGATATAAAAGTTAGCATTACAATTATCTTATTAGCTATAGCTTCAGCATTAGGAACTATTACTGATTATGCAGTTTATTTAAACTTTATTGATAAAAGAGGACTTGTGGGTTTTATTACTGCAAGCATAAAAATAATGAATGATTCAATGGATTCGGCAATTAAAATTTATAAAAATTTTGGAATTACCGCTGAGCAGATAAAACCTTTTCAGGACGCAATGAAATTATTAACTCCAGAATTCATATTAAATCTTATACCTTCAATTTTGATAATAGGCGGTTTAGTATCAGCATTTTTAAGTTATAAGATTACTGGTATGATATTAAAAAAGCTTAGATTAAATATGAAGGAAATGAAGCCTTTTACAGAAATATATTTAAACAGTAGAATTGGAGTAGCAATAGTGGCTTTTTTATTGCTTGGTGTAGTATTATCTAAATATAAAGTATCTGGATATGAATATATATTAACTACATCTCAAGTAATACTCCAAATTGCACTTATGATTGACGGCGTCTCACTGCTAACTTTTTTTCTAAGAAGAAAGTTTAATATTTCTAAAGCTATTGTAGCTTTAATAATAATTTTTACAATTTTACAGCAGCCATTTTCAATAATTTATATATATGCAGGACTAGCGGATATTATTATTGATTTCAGAAAATTAGACCCTTTAAGACGAGGAAAATTAGAATAGCTGGGGGCTTAGTAATGGATAATAAATACAATTATTTTATAACTGAGAACAAAATATATATGGTTTCCATAGCTATATTAATATTTGTAATTTTTTTATATGGACATATATATATTGGTGGGATAGCAATTGCTTTATATGGATTACTTGTGCTATATAACGTAAAAAACACAAAACAGAAAAAGGACGAGTGGAAAAAGTTTATAGAAGATTTTTCTTCAAAGCTTGATCTTGCAACAAGAAATACATTAGTAAGACTTCCATTCCCATTAATTATAGTAGGCAATAAGGGCAATATATTATGGTACAATCAAAATTTATCATCAGTTCTAGAGGGAAGCGATATACTTGCATCTAATATAAACGATGTATTGAAAGATTTTAATCTAAAATTAGCAATGGATGGCAAAAAAACTGTATTTAAATATGTTAAATTAAACGAAAAGTACTTTAATATATATACAAATTTAATTGACCTAGGAGATTATAAAAATCTTAATGATAAAATTATACTGCTTTACTTATATGATGTTACAGATGTATTTAATTTAATTAACAGTGTAGAGGCAAATAAGGAAGCGGTTATGTTAATTGAGGTTGATAATTTAGATGAAGTTATAAAAAGTACTGAGGAGGACAAAAAACCATTATTAATTGCAGAAATTGAGAGAACAATTAACAGCTATGCTCAAAGCGTAAATGCTATGGTGAAAAAATATTCTTCAAATAAATATGTTTTGACATTGCAGAATAAATATGTAGAAAAGGAAATGGAAAAAAGATTTGAGATATTAGATAGCATGAGAGAAATTAGTATGGGAAATAAATTTACTGTCACACTGAGCATTGGCATTGGCAGAGGAGGAGGAACTCCATTTAATAATGAGAGTTATGCAGTATCTGCAAAGGAACTGGCACTTGGAAGAGGTGGAGACCAAGCTATAGTGAAAAGCGGTGAAAAACTAGATTTTTACGGAGGGAAGACAAAAGAAATAGAAAAAAGGACTAAAGTGAGATCAAGGGTCATTGCTCATGCTTTGGTTGATTTAATAAATGAAAGCAGTAAAGTATATATACACGGTCATATTAATCCAGACATCGACTGCTTGGGTGCAGCAGTAGGACTTTATAGTACAATAAAAGCCCTAAATAAAGAGTGTTATATCGTTTTAGACGGCATTAATAATAGCATAAAGGGAATGATGGATAAGCTAAAAAGTGAAGCTGATTATGAATCTGCCTTTATTGATAGTAAAAAGTGCATGGAAACCAAAGATGATAATAGTTTACTTATAGTTGCAGATGTACACAACAAAGGATACGTACAAAATTTAGAGTTGGTTGAGTCATTCAATAAGTTGGTAATAATAGATCATCACAGGAAATCAACTGACTATTTAGAAGGAGCATTGTTAAGTTATATAGAACCATATGCATCTTCAACTTGCGAACTAGTTACAGAGATGATTCAATATATGATGGAAAGGCCACAGTTGAAGCCTGTAGAAGCAGAGGCCATGCTGGCAGGCATATGCGTGGATACAAAGAATTTTTATTTTAAAACCGGTGTAAGAACATTTGAAGCTGCATCCTTTTTAAGAAAGTTAGGTGCTGACACTATAGATGTTAAAAAACTTTTTTCAGATGATCTTAACACATATTTAAAAAGAGCTGATATAATAAAATCAGCTGTAGTTAAGAACGATATTGCAATTGCAGTATGTCCACCAGAAATAGAAGATACTGTATTAGCTGCACAAGCTGCGGATGAACTACTAAATATTACAGGTATTCAAGCATCATTTGTTTTTGTTAAAATAGGAGAAGAAACATATATAAGTGGAAGATCCCTTGGTGATATTAATGTGCAGATAATACTAGAGGAACTTGGTGGTGGAGGGCACATGACTATGGCTGGTGCAAAAATGTCAAATATGAAGCTTGAAGAGGCTGTTGAATTACTTAAACAAGCTATAGATAAATACTTAAGGGAAGGTGAATAATATGAAAGTTATATTATTAAAAGACGTTAAAAATGTTGGAAAGAAAGGTCAAGTTGTAAATGCTTCAGATGGCTATGCCAGAAACTTCTTGTTCCCTAAAAAGCTAGCAGAAGAGGCTAACGAAGTAAATATGCATATATTAAATAATAAAAATGAAGCTGAAAGAAGAAAAAAGTTAGCAGAAGTTGAAGCAGCCCAAAAATTATCAGAAAAAATAAAGGGTAAAGAAATAAAATTATCAGTAAAATGCGGAGAGAACGGGAGGCTTTTTGGATCAATTACAGGTAAGGATATTTCAGAAGAATTAAATAAACAATATAATCTAAATGTTGATAAGAAAAAAATTGTTGTAGAAACCATAAGACAACTTGGTAGTTACGATGTAGAAATTAAGCTTTATCCTGAGATTTCTACCAAAGTGAAAGTGGTTATCGCAGAATTATAAGGAGGATAATTTTGAAATCGCAATATATGGATTTTACGGAGAAAGATGTTCTTGACACAGTATCATTAGATACACAAATAAGTGTTATGTATGAAATTATAAAAAATTTAGTAAAGGAATCTACTTTAAAGGCAAGAATAACAAAATACAAGCTTCAAAAGTTTATAAAAAGTGATGATGTATGTCAGAGAATATATGGATTAAATAAAATAATAAGTGACGGTAAGGGACTAGAAATTGTTCCAGGTAAAAAAGAATTATACGAAGCTATTGATGATACAAATAAATGGATATCAGAGGCTCTAGCAAAACGATATGTACAAAATAAAATAGAATCTCAAGTTGAAAGATTATTAATTGAAAAGCAAGATAAGTATATGGAGGAAATCAGGCTTAGTGTTATAAAAAAGCAAAAGGGTCCTGAAAACTCAAAAACCCTGAAAAAGTATGCTCAATTAGAAGTTCTTGATTCAAAAAAACTATCCAGGGATGTTCAAACATTACTTAGACCGGAAAGTTTTGATGAAATTGTTGGACAAGAAAGAGCTATAAAAGCACTTATTTCAAAGATAGCATCACCCTATCCTCAACATATAATTTTATATGGTCCTCCAGGAGTAGGAAAAACTACAGCGGCTAGATTAGCTTTAGAAGAAGCAAAAAAACTTAAGTATACACCTTTTTCTAAAAATGCAAAATTTGTTGAAGTTGATGGGACTACTCTTCGATGGGATCCAAGGGAAATTACTAATCCATTGTTAGGTTCAGTCCATGATCCCATATATCAGGGAAGTAAAAGGGATTTGGCAGAAGTGGGCATTCCAGAGCCAAAACCAGGATTAGTTACTGAAGCACATGGAGGAGTTTTGTTTATTGATGAAATAGGGGAATTAGATGATATTCTTCAAAATAAATTATTAAAAGTATTAGAAGACAAAAGAGTTGAATTTTCATCTTCATATTATGATCCTGAGGATGAGAACACTCCTAAATATATTAAATATTTGTTTGAAAATGGGGCTCCTGCAGATTTTATATTGATTGGTGCAACTACTAGAGAGCCGCATGAAATAAATCCAGCTTTAAGGTCAAGATGTACGGAAGTTTATTTTGAACCTCTTTCAGCTAAAGATATAGAAAAAATAGTAGAGAATGCAGCAGATAAACTTAATATTGAATTAGAGTCAGGAGTTGCAGAAACTATTAGCAGATATACCATTGAGGGAAGAAAAGCTGTTAATATACTATCTGACGTTTATGGTTTTGCACTTAATAGCAAAGATGGCAGCGAGATAAATAATATAACTATGGAAGATTTAAATAAAGTAATAGGTATAAGCAGATTAGTGCAGTTTGAAAATATTAATAATGATAAGCCTTTTGAAATAGGTCATATATATGGTCTAGGTGTTAGTGGTTATATTGGTTCTACAATTGAGATTGAAACTGCAGTTTTTGAGGCAAAGTCAAAGGGAAAAGGAACAGTTAGGTTTAATGACACTGCTGGGAGTATGGCAAAGGATTCAGTTTTTAATGCCGCATCAGTTATTAGAAAAATAACAGATAAAGACATTACTGACTATGATATTCATGTAAATATAATAGGCGGCGGTAAAATTGATGGACCATCTGCTGGAGCCGCAATTACAGTATGTATTATAAGTGCACTATTGAACAAACCAGTAAAGCAGAATATAGCTGTTACAGGAGAAATATCACTAAGAGGAAATATTAAACCTGTAGGTGGGATTTTTGAAAAAATCTATGGTGCTAGAAGAAAGGGAATAAAGTTAGTTATTATTCCCAATGATAATGAGAAAGAAATTCCACATGGACTTAATGATATTGAAGTTAAATGTGTGGAAAATATAGAAGAATTAATGAAACTAGTTTTTTAGCAAACACTGCTAAAAAACTAGTTTCCTAGTTGATAGGAGTGCTGAAAATGGATTCACCGCTTAGAAGTATGCCACATAATATTGAAGCGGAGCAGAGCGTGCTAGGGGCAATGATTGCAGACAAGGCTTCTATAGCTCAAGCAGTTGAGAATTTATCTGCTGAGGATTTTTATAAAGACGCCCATAAAATACTTTTTAACACAATAATGGAGCTTTATCAAAAAGATATAGCTGTTGATATGGTTACACTTTCTGAAAACCTTCAAGCAAAAAATTTGCTGGAAGGAGTAGGTGGAGTTACATATATAAGTGGTCTTTATACATCTGTTATAACAACTGCAAATGTCCAAGAGTACATTAAAATCGTCAAGGAAAAGTCAGTTCTTAGAAAGTTAATAAGATCATCATCGGAAATAATAGAGAACAGCTACACCAAGCAGGATAATGTGGCCGCTGTATTAGACTTTGCAGAAAAAAAAATATTTAATATTGCTGATAATAGGAGTACTTCGGATTTTGAACCTATGAGTGCTGTGCTTGAAAGAGGTTTTGCGGAAATAGAGAGACTGTTTAATAACAAGGGTGAAACTACTGGAATTCCTTCAGGTTTTACAGAATTAGATGCCAAAACTTCTGGTTTTCAAAAGTCCGATATGATACTTATTGCAGCAAGACCTTCTATGGGTAAAACAACTTTTGCATTAAACCTAGTACAAAATGCAGCACTAAGAGATGGGAAAAGTGTAGCTGTATTTTCTTTGGAAATGTCAAAGGAACAATTGGCCTATAAACTCCTATGTGCTGAGGCTAACGTAGATATGTTAAAGTTAAGAACAGGTGACTTAGATGATAAGGATTGGGAAAATATAGCTAAGGCTTCAGGTCCTTTAGGAGGAGCTAAAATATATATTGATGACACTCCGGGTATAACTGTTATGGAGATGAGGTCAAAATGCAGAAGGTTAAAAATAGAATATGGAATTGATATGATAGTAGTGGACTACTTGCAGCTTATGTCAGGGGGAAGAGGTTCTGAAAGCAGACAGCAGGAGGTGTCGGAAATTTCTAGATCCATAAAGGGATTGGCTAAGGAAATGAACTGTCCTGTAATTGCACTTTCACAGCTGTCCCGTGCTCCGGAGCAAAGAACTGATCATAGGCCAATGCTTTCAGATTTAAGAGAATCAGGATCTATAGAGCAGGATGCAGATATAGTAATGTTCTTATATAGAGATGAATATTATAACAAGGAAACAGAAGAAAAGAATGTAGCTGAATGTATAATTGCAAAGCAAAGAAACGGTCCAACAGGTGTGGTAAAGATGGCTTGGCTTGGTCAATTCAGTAAGTTTGGTAATTTAGATGTTATTCATAGGGAATAATTTATTAAAAAGCTAAATCCTTGTAAAATATTTTACAAGGATTTAGCTTTTTGAAAAGATAATTATTGAATATTTATTTTTCTAGATTTTATGACACCTGACTGAGATTTTGGCAAATTGATTTTTAATACTCCATCCTTAAATGATGCTTCTATTTTTTCTTCATCAACATTGTCTATATAAAAACATCTCTTAAATTCTCCGTATCTTCGCTCACGTCTAAGATAATTATCTTTTTTATCTTCGAAATTATCTTCACGTTTTGTGCTAATTGCCAAATAATTATTCTTATATTCAACATTTATTGAATCTTTATTTACCCCAGGTAAATCAGCTTCAACCATATAAGAATTTTCATTTTCTTTTAAATCTACCCTAAAACCATTACTCATACCCATAAAATCTACTGAAGCTAAAAAATCATCGCCAAAAAAGTTATTCATAAACTCATCGAAATAATCACCTTTTCTTGATAATGAATTGTTATTTCTCCTAAAAGGAACCAAATCAAACATATATATAACCTCCCATAAATTATATATTTTATTTTGATAAAGACTATTTAAGTTTTGCTTTATCTTTATTACAGTTATATAATAATATAATAGTCAAAGAAAGTCAAAGTCTAATAATAGAAGATATTAGAAGAAAAATAAAGATAAAATATGATACTATACTATAAATTATTTTAAACAATTTATTTAATAATAAACTGGAAATAAAGAGGATTTTTATTATTTCACAAAATTAAGTTATATATATTGATAAAAATTTTATATTGTAATAGAATGTAATTATTATGTATGCTCCCGTAGCGCAGCTGGTAGCGCAACTGATTCGTAATCAGTAGGCCACAGGTTCGAATCCTGCCGGGAGCACCAGAAAATATAAAGAGTTGTAGAAATACAACTCTTTATATTTTATAATTTCACAGGAAATGAGATGCAAAGTGAAATGTAAAAATAAACTTCTGTAAATTTGTAAATAATGATTGATTAAAATAATTTTTGGAATTAGTTTAAATTCATGAATCCGATAAAGAGATCTTAAATATATATAATATTTTTCAAAAATTGTTTTTCAAAGGAGGTAAAATGAATGAATAGCGTAACTTTCAATATTAATAAGATATATTTTATTAAGGAAAAACTGAAAAATGAGAAAGTGTTTAGTATATCTTTATTATTAGCAATTTCTACTTGCTTTTTTATAAAACCACAAATATCGTATATAAACTTCAAAGTTCTAGTACTGCTTTTTAATTTAATGATAATAATTGCTGCTTTTGAAAATTTAAAAGTTATGGATAAGATTGCTTTAGAAATTTTATCAAAGTGTAAAAATACCAGAATGGTTTCTTTGGTATTTGTAATAGTAACTTTTTTTACTTCTATGCTTATAACAAATGATGTAGCACTTCTTACTTTTGTTCCTTTATCTATATTTACTTTTAAAAAGGCAAAGGTTGACTCTATGAAAACAATAATAATTCAAACTTTAGCAGCTAATATAGGCAGTAGTCTAACACCTATGGGAAACCCTCAAAATTTATTTTTATTCACTCAATACAATTTAAACGCATTACAGTTTTTCTCTGTTACAGTGCCTTTTGTTGTTCTGGGTATGATATGGCTTTTATTATTGAACGAGAGAGTTTTAAAGAAAGAAATAAAACTTTCATTAGAAGCTGTACATATAAAAGATAAAAAAAGGACTATTATATATTTTATTCTTTTTTTACTTATAGTGTTTTCTGTATTTGGGCTCATAGATTATAAATATACATTTTTGGTCACAGTGTTATATATAGTTTTTATGGACAAGTATCTTATAAAAGAAGTAGATTATTTTTTATTAGCTACATTTATATGCTTTTTTGTATTTATTGGAAATATATCTAATATAGAGTTTATACAGGAATATTTAAGAAATTTTTTACAAAAGCCTAACATGCCTTATTTTTCATCTATATTACTTAGTCAGATAGTGAGCAATGTTCCTTGTTCCGTACTGGTATCTGGATTTACAGATAATTGGAGAGAGGTCCTTTTAGGAGTTAATATTGGAGGCATGGGTACTCTTATAGCTTCATTAGCAAGTCTCATTTCATATAAAATATATATGAATGAACATAAAGAAAAAAATAAAATATATTTAAATAAGTTTAACTTATATAATTTTGTAAGTTTGTTTATGTTCTCATTTATGAGTTATTTATATATCATTTTCAAGCTAATCTAGTTATTATTATTTGAAAATAGTTATCAACAACATATTGTTGATAATGTTGATAACTAATACTATATATTGAATTATGAATTTATAATTATGATAATAAGTTAAATGCTGTTAAATTTTTTTGAAAAACTATTGAATTTTTATTAATATAATAGTAAATTTAATATTAGAATAGGCAATGGCGTCTGAAATAATGGGAATATTTTATTCTCATATTTTCAGACGCTTTTTTTATTATATTACTGTTTATAATATTTAAAAAATATATTACATAAGATGGGGGAAGATACAAATGAACAATATTAATGCAGCAGACACAACTTTCATGATTTTATCAACAGTACTAGTTTTATTAATGACTCCTGGATTAGCTTTATTTTATGGTGGAATGGTTAGAAGGAAAAATGTGTTAAGTACAATGGCCAAGAGTTATTCGGCCATTGCTATAGTATCAGTACAATGGATATTAATAGGATATACTTTATGCTTCGGTAAAGATATTGGTGGATTCATAGGAAATTTTCAATTTCTAGGATTGCATGGTGTAGGATTTTCCCCAAATGCTGATTATGCAGCAACTATTCCTCATCAAATGTTTATACTGTTTCAACTTATGTTTGCAATAATAACACCTGCTTTAATATCTGGAGCGGTAGTAGAAAGAATGAACTTTTTAGCATTTGCAGTATTTATATTACTTTGGTCAACTTTAGTTTATGATCCAATAGCGCATTGGATGTGGGGAGTTGGAGGTTTCATAAGAAACCTAGGAGCATTGGATTTTGCAGGAGGCAATGTGGTCCATATTAGTTCAGGTGTATCAGCATTAGTTGCAGCGTTAATGCTGGGAAAAAGAAACAAAATAGATGCAATTACTCCACATAACATTCCAATGACTCTTCTAGGGGCAGGATTGCTTTTGTTTGGATGGTATGGATTTAATGCAGGAAGTGCACTAGCTGTAAATGGAGTAGCTTTAAATGCATTTATAACTACTAATACAGCAGCAGCAGCAGGAGCTATATCCTGGAGCGCATGTGAATTAATTCATAGAGGAAAGATTTCAAGCTTGGGTATAGCTAGTGGTATAGTGGTTGGACTTGTATCTATAACTCCAGGAGCAGGTTTTGTTACCCCTTTAGCATCACTAGTAATAGGAGCTATTGGTGGAGCTGTATGCTTCTTTGCAGTTACAGTTGTTAAACAGAAATTCAAATATGATGATTCTTTAGATGCTTTTGGTTGCCATGGAGTTGGAGGAATATGGGGAGGTATAGCTACAGGAATATTTTCTACAAAGACTATAAATGAAGCTGGAGCAAATGGTTTGTTATATGGTAATCCAAAACTTTTAGGTATTCAATTAATTGCTATTCTAGTTACCATTATATTTTCAGTATTAATGACATTTGTAATATTAAAATTAATAAATAAGTTTATTAAAATAAGGGTAAGTAATGAAGAAGAGCATGATGGATTAGATGTTTCTTTACATGGAGAAGAGGCTTATGGCGGTTTGAATATATAATAATTAGTATCAATATGTTATAATTATGAAAAATCATGAGGGGTGATATGTATGAATGAAAAGATAACTAAAATTGATATTATTGCATCTCCAAGTAAATTTGAAGATTTGAAGGATGCATTAAATGAGATTGGAATTACAGGTATGACTGTTTCTAATGTTTTAGGTTGTGGAGTACAAAAGGGACATAAAGAATATTATCGTGGAACGGCTGTAGATATTAATTTATTACAAAAGATAAAGGTTGAAGTTGTTGTTTGTGAAGTACCTGTAGAAACTGTAGTAAATACTGCAAAGAAGGTATTATACACGGGTAAAATGGGCGATGGAAAGATATTTATTTATGATGTGGCTAATGTTATACGCATAAGTAATGGGGCAGAAGGAAGAGATGCTCTACAATATAAATAGTAAACTTTTAAATTAAAGGAAGGGGAAGAAGAGTGAGATATGAATTTAATAAACAAGAGCTCTTAAAGAAGGTTGAAGAACTAGATATAGAATTTATACATCTCCAATTTACTGATATTATGGGTGTAATGAAAAATGTTTCAATTACGGCTCAACAATTAGAAAAGGCACTGGATGGTAAAATAATGTTTGACGGTTCATCAATTGATGGATTCGTAAGGATTGAAGAATCTGATATGTACTTAAAACCTGATTTATCAACGTTTACTGTGTTTCCATGGGAAAACTTTCATAAAGAAGCTCGATTAATATGTGATGTTTATAATATTGATGGCACACTTTTTGAAGGATGCCCTAGAAATACATTAAAAAAAATGCTGAATGAAGCAAAGCAAATGGGATATATTATGAAGGTGGGACCAGAATGTGAGTTTTTTTTGTTTCATACAGATGAAAAAGGTAACCCATCTCTTGAAACACATGACAATGCAGAATATTTTGATCTTGCACCAATAGATTTAGGTGGAAATGCTAGGAACGAAATGACAATGTTTTTAAAGCAAATGGGTTTTAAAATTGAAACATCTCATCATGAAGTAGCACCCGGGCAGCATGAAATTGACTTTGAATATGATGATGCATTGGCTACTGCAGATAATATTATGACATTTAAAATGGTGGTAAGAATTATTGCTCAAAGGCATGGACTGCATGCTACCTTTATGCCAAAACCTAAATTTGGTGTTAATGGATCTGGAATGCACCTTAATATGTCACTTTCAACGTTAGATTCTCAAAATGCTTTTTATGATGGAAATAATGATTTAGGTCTTTCAACTATTGCATATAACTTTTTAGGAGGCCTATTAAAGCATGCTAAAGCTTATACTGCTATAACTAATCCAACAGTGAATTCATATAAAAGGTTAGTTCCGGGATATGAAGCACCAGTTCTGATAGCTTGGTCTGCAAGTAATAGAAGCCCGTTAATTAGAATACCAGCAGAAAGAGGAGTGGGTACAAGGATTGAGTTAAGAAATCCTGATCCATGTGCCAATCCATACTTGGCATTAGCAGTAACATTAAAAGCTGGTTTAGATGGAATTAAAAATAAAATAGAGCCGCCTAGTCAGGTAACTAGCAATATGTATGAAATTGGAGAACATGAAGCTGAAGAAAGAGGCATAGAAAGGTTGCCTATTAATTTATATGAAGCACTTGAAGAGCTGTCTAAAGATGAGGTAATAAAGTCATCCTTGGGTGAACATGCATATAAAAGGTTTATTGAAGCAGCTTCTTATGAATGGAATGAGTATTCTAAATATATATCTCAGTGGGAAATTGATAGATATTTAAGAAAGTATTAGACCTACAGCCTTTAATTGTCGAATGAATTGTGCCATCCGGAGTGATAATATGGATAATTATAAAATAGTAGTTGCTGATAGTGACTATAAAAATAGACAACGCATTAGTGAACTATTAAAAGCGAGAGGATACATGATCTATCAGGCACATAATGGTGGAGAAGTATTAAGAATAAGTAGAAGCTTGTTTCCACATTTAGTGATTATTGATATTAACCTTATAGGAATTAATGCTTTTAAGGTAGCTAAAATAATAGAAGAAGACAAAGTTTCAAGTGTCCTATTTATTACCAATAAACTTGACTCTTCATTTTATGAGCAATTGAATAACATGAATATTTTTGCATATATAACTAAGCCAATAAATTCAGAGCAATTATATCAAACAATAGAATTTAGCTTAAATAATGTTATAAAAGTTAAGGAACTTCAAGATAAAATTAAGAGCCTTGAAAAGGAAATAGAGAATAGAAAAGTAATAGATAGAGCAAAAGGTATTGTCATGAAAAGGTTAAAAATTTCAGAAGATGAAGCATTTAAATATTTAAGAAAAAAAAGTATGGATTTTTGTGTTCCAATGTATAAACTGGCAGCTAAGATTATAGAAAAGTATGAATAAGTTAAAACCACCAATTAGTAAATTACTAATTGGTGGTTAAGCAAATCCTAACTCATCAGAAAAAATTGGTTCAACTGAAATACTAATCACCCATTTCTCTAGTATCTTTTATAATACTTTGAAAGTATTATAAAAATTTACTTCAGCTCACTGAATTACAAGTATATCTCTTATAGGCATTTAATTTTACAAACAATATTTTACTACTAATCTCCTATAGTATAATACTTGCATAATAATTTTAATTTAAACTGGTCTTTAGCATTGTATTAGATATCATAGTATAGTGTACATTAGTCAAATTCTTATATTTGTACTAAGTATGAGCTATAGTCTAATATCATCAAATGCTTGTAATATTTTTTAAAAGAATTTTTGGTATTTTTCATAACATTACTTTGTGGGTTAGGATATGCTAGAAGAAAAATTAACTTCTTCTTAACCATATTATATCATCCACATTAAAATAAATCAACTGAATATTCTAAAAATTAAATTATTTTTGCGATAAAAAATTATAATATAATAAAAGGCTTTTTAAGTGTTATTTGTATAAGTAACACTTTTTTATTAGTACATGTTTCAAATTTCAACATAAAATCTTCACAATAAATAATTATAATCAAAATAAAAAGCTGAAAATAAAAATAATAGTAGAAAAATACACCTTATAAATTTAAAATTAGAATCACAGGGGTGATAATTTGTGAATAATATTCTAATTATAGAAGACGAGGAAAGAGTATCAGAGGTTATAAAAGCTTATCTTGAGAAAGAAGGATATAACGTATATTGCACAGCAAAAGGTTTAGAGGGAATTGAACTATTTAATAAAATAGACTTTAAGCTAGTTATTTTAGATTTAATGCTGCCGGATATCGAAGGAGAAGAAGTATGCAAAATACTAAGAAGAATTTCAGAAACCTATATATTTATGCTTACCGCTAAAGTGTCTTTAAATGACAGAATTACAGGATTAAATATAGGAGCAGATGAGTATTTGTCAAAACCATTTAGTCCTAGGGAATTAACAGCTAGGGTAAATGCATTATTTAGGAGAGTAGGAGGTTCAGGTCATAATATATTAAATTTCAATAGTGGAGCACTTCAAATTGATAATGAAAAAAGAATTGTAATATTAAAGGGTGAAGAAATTAGTTTAACTCCTAATGAATTTGATATACTATATGTTCTTGCATCAAGTTATGGTAAAGTTTTAACAAGAGATCAGCTGATAGATAAAATATTCGGAATTGATTTTGATGGTTCAGATAGAACAATAGATGTTCATATTAAGAATTTAAGAAAAAAAATTGAGGAAGACAGCAGAACACCAAAATATATTTTAACGGTGACTAAAGTTGGTTATAAATTTGGTGGTGAGATTTAATATGCAGAGTGTTAGAAGAAGATTAAGCTTGATATTAATAATTTGTACAGTTTCAGCTGTGTTATTATCTGCATTGTTTGTGAATATTACAATGGAAAGAAACTTTAATAAATATATGGCTGATGTACAAAATAAGAGAAATAATAGAATAGTAGAATATTTTCAACAAATTTATAAAAGAGATAATGGATGGAATAAGAGCTCAGGCCAAGAAATGATGCATGAGGCATATATGAGTAACTATTGCTTAACTTTACTTGATCAAAGGAAAAATGTTGTGTGGGGTATGGATGCTAATTTGATAAAGCTGGATCCACAAATGCATTCAATGATGGCATCCGGATTAGGTAAGGGAGTATACACATCAAAAACCTTTAATATAGATGTAAACGGTAAAACAGTAGGGTATGTAATGATTGGGCAATATTATTCATTACTTTTATCTGATCAGGATATAAACTTTAAAAAGTCAATAAATATAGGAATAGCACTTAGTGTTCTTATAACAATTTTCATTATAGTAATTGTTAGTCTAAGAATATCATCACAATTTTCCATACCAATAAAAAAGGTTTCTGATACTTCTGTTGAGCTTTCAAGGGGAAACTACAGCTTTAGATCAAATGTTAATAGCAATATAATAGAAATAAATAATTTAATAGACAGCATAAATAAATTAGGGGAAAAACTTGAAAGTCAAGATTTGCTAAGAAAGCGGTTGGTATCAGATATATCACATGAGATCAGGACACCATTAAATGTGCTTCAAAATAACATTGAAGCTATGATAGATGGTATATTACCTACTACAAAAGAAAGATTAAACAGTTTAAATGATGAGATAATAAGGTTTGGAAAGCTGTTGAATAATTTAAATTCATTAAAAAGATTTGAAACTGAAGATATTATTTTAAATATAAAAGATATATTTTTAGACGATATAATATTAGAAGTATGCGATGACTTTATGTTAGCTGCAAAGGATATGGAAATAAATATTAACCTTGATTTTCACTCTAAAAAATATAAGATGCAAGGAGATGAAGACAGGCTAAAACAAGTTTTTATTAATTTGATATCAAACGCACTGAAATTTAATAGACCTGGAGGAACTATTTGGGTCTACGTTGAGGAAAGTAAGGATAAAATTATAGTTAAGGTAAAGGATAATGGAGTTGGTATCAAAAAGAATGATATACCCTATGTTTTTGAAAGACTTTATAGAGGTGATAAAAGCAGACATGAGGTGGAAGGAAATGGAATAGGGTTAACCATTGTAAAAAAGATATTAATAATGCACTCTGCATCCATTGATGTGGAAAGTGAATTTGGAAAAGGAACTATATTTACAATTTATTTTAATAAACCTACGATTTAATTTCTCATAACCAAACCTTATTGATATATTGAGGTTTGGTTATATTATTTATGGGGTTTTATATGTATCTAAATTCCCAAACTGCAGATTTCTTATATTAAATTTAAACACTGCATGCCCAACTACATTTTCTATGGGTATACTTCCTAAAAGTCTGCTGTCTTTACTAACACTTCTGTTATCACCTAAAACAAAAATACAGTCATCAGGTACATGCACTTCCATTTTTGGCTCTGTTAAAGTATTGGACTGCAAATAACTTTCATTTAGTTTAATACCATTTATATAAACAAAACCGTTATTAATTTCAATAATGTCATTGGGAAGTCCAATAATTCTTTTTATATATAAAGTATTATTATTTCTATATGGCTTAAAAATAACAACTTCACCTCTTTTTAAGTCATGTCTCATAGTGCTTAGCTTTTCCACTATAATTCTATCATTATAAACATCTGATTCATTTAACGTTGGATTCATTGATGTTCCTTCAACTTTAGGGATGGTAATAATTAATGAAATCATAAATGCAAGTAAAAATGTACAACCTAATTGAATTAAAAATGACTTTAGATTTTTCATAAACAACCTTCTTTTTGTAATAATTTACCATGAAACTATTATATTATATTTTGTATTTAAAAAAAAGCATTTTTATATAAAAATGCAAATGACTATACTCTTTCACCAGCTGTTCCATTTAAATAAATTAAAAGATAATTTATAAATGTGATTAAAGCTCCTAGTACTGAAAGGTAAATTAAATATCTTCCTAAAGTTTTATTTACTGTCAAAGTAAAAATAGAGATGTAAAACATTATTGTTGTTACTTTGCCAAATTCATTTGATGGTATAACAATATTTCTGTTATATAAAATAATTCCTGCAGCAACCATAAATAATTCCTTAACTGCAATAATTATTAAAATCCATGGTGGTATATATCCTTTAATAACAAGGCAGGATAATACAGTAACCAGCATTAATTTGTCTGCTAATGGATCAATTACCATACCCCATTTTGTAATTAAATTGTTCTTTCTTGCAATATAGCCATCTAAAATATCGGTAAAACCTGCACAAAAAAATATGATTATAGACGTAATTAAACTATTTTGTATGTTTGAAAAAAATACAAGCACAAAAACTGGAACTAAAAATAATCTGAAAAGTGTAAGCCCATTGGGTACATTCATTTAAATCACCCCTTTAAATTTTGTTTTTTTATAGTATTGCCTAAACTAAATAAATTAACAAAAAAAGTGTAAAAATATAATTGTTTGAATAGTGAATTATTACTACATATTAGTTTACCAATAAGAATTTAAAAACTCAACATATACGAATTATATGATAGATAACTATGATAATATTCGGATTTTTGTTGACTTAGTAACTATGTTTTGATAACATATTGTAGGAGGGATGTGCTTTGAAAAAATATTATGATATAGTAATAATTGGTGCTGGACCTGCCGGTATTTTTACAGCACTTGAGGTTACAAAATTAAATCCTCAGCTGAATGTTTTAATTGTTGATAAAGGAAGAAATATTGAAAAAAGAAGTTGCCCAGCCAGAACCACAGGTAAATGTGTAAATTGTAAGCCTTGCGGGATTACATTTGGATGGTCTGGAGCAGGAGCATTTTCAGACGGCAAATTATCACTAAGCCCTGAAGTAGGCGGAAGGATACTAGAGTACTACTCTGAAGACCAAGCTAAAGAATTAATAAAATATTGTGATGATATATACCTGCAATTTGGAGCAAATAAAACTATATATGGATTAAACAACGAAAAGGTTGATAAAATAAAATATGAATCAAGTAAGCACAATATACGTCTGGTTGAATGTGCTGTTAGACATTTAGGAACAGAACTTGCTTATGAAGTTTTGAAAAAGATGTATCACCATCTTATTGAAAATACTAATACCGAATTTTTCGAATTAACTGAGGTTACAGATATTTTAACGGAAAATAACAAAATTAAAGGGGTAGTTTTAAATAATAAACAGGGTGAAACCACAATTGAAACTAATTATGTAGTTGCAGCACCGGGCAGAGGTGGAGCAGAATGGTTAGCAGATGAGGCAAAAAAGTTAAAATTATTAACCACCAACAATGCGGTAGACATTGGTGTAAGAGTGGAAGTACCAAATTCAATTATGGACCATTTGACTAAGGATTTATATGAAGCAAAATTAGTTTATTATTCGGATACATTTGATAACAAAGTAAGGACATTTTGTATGAACCCCGGTGGAGTTGTTTCAGAAGAACACTATGATGAGGGAATAGCCGTTGTTAATGGACATAGTTATTCTGAAAAAGAGTTAAGAACTAATAATACAAACTTTGCAATGTTGGTTTCTACCACATTTACTGAGCCGTTTAATCAACCCATCGATTACGGTAAATATATAGCTAAGTTAGGAAATATGCTTACAGGTGGTCCTATTATGGTGCAAAGATTAGGAGATTTATTAAGTGGTAGAAGAACAGATGAGGCAAGACTTAAAAAATCAACTACTATACCTACACTAAAGTCAGCAGTGCCTGGAGATTTAAGCTTTGTGCTTCCTCAAAGACATTTGACTTCTATAGTAGAGGCCATAAAGGCTTTTGATAAAATAGCACCTGGCTTGTATAGTAAAAATACTTTATTGTATGGGGTAGAAGTAAAGTTCTATTCTAGTAAGTTCCACACAAACAAAGAGTTTGAAACACCAATTAGTAATTTTTATACCATAGGAGATGGTGCTGGTATAACTAGAGGCTTAATGCAGGCATCAGTAACTGGTGTTGTGGTAGCTAGAAGTATAAGTAATAAGGAAAACTAATGTTTTTACAGAATAGATTTAGAATGCATTAAGTATTCTAAATCTATATCTTTGTTAATAATTATTAAAATTTTAGTGCATAATGTGAAAAAAAGGTTTAATTAATGAAAGTGAGGAATGAATCATGTCATCATTAATAGTATTAGGAGCTCAATGGGGCGATGAAGGAAAAGGTAAAATGACTGATTATCTAGCAGAGAATGCTGATGTAGTTGTTAGATTTCAAGGTGGTAACAATGCTGGTCATACAGTAGAAGTGGGAGATAAACAATATAAGCTTCATTTAGTACCATCAGGAATATTGTACAAGGATAAGCTAAATATATTAGGAAATGGTGTAGTACTAGATCCAAAAGCTTTATTTGAAGAAATAAAATACTTACAGGATCTAGGAGTATCTGTTACTACAGAAAATTTAATAGTAAGTGACAGAGCACAATTAATTATGCCATACCACAAAGTTTTAGATGGAATAAAAGAAAGAGCAAGAGGAAAAAAGGATATAGGAACAACAGGGAAGGGAATTGGACCTTGCTATACAGATAAAATGGAGAGAAGCGGCATTAGAGTATGTGACTTAATGCATAAAGAAGTGTTTAAGGAAAAACTTTCTGAAAATGTTGAGGAGAAAAATAATATCATATCTAAAGTGTATAATGAAGAACCTTTAAGCTTTGATAAAATATATAATGATTACTTGGAATATGCTGAAATGCTGAGACCTTTTGTGAAGGATTCATCAGTTATAGTTTATAACGAGATAAAAGAAAATAAAAAGGTATTATTTGAAGGCGCTCAGGGAACTCTATTGGATATAGACTATGGCACTTATCCTTATGTTACATCATCAAGCACCATAGCAGGAGGTGTATGTATAGGAGCTGGCATAGGACCAACAATGGTTACAAATGCTGTTGGTATTGCAAAAGCATACACTACAAGAGTAGGAAAGGGACCTTTCGTCACTGAACTTTTAGATGAAACTGGTGACTGGATCAGAGAAAAAGGACATGAATTTGGAGTAACAACAGGAAGAGCAAGAAGATGCGGATGGCTTGACTTGGTTATTTTAAAAACTTCAGCAAGAGTATCTGGCTTAACAAGCTTTGCAGTTACTAAAATTGACACCTTAGCAGGTCTTGATAAGATAAAGGTGTGTGTTGGATATAAATTTAAGGATCAAATAATTGATTATGTACCAGCTAGCCTTGAAGATGTAGCCTTATGTGAACCTGTATTTGAAGAATTTGACGGATGGGATGACAGTGTAGCTGATGCAAGAAGTTTCGAAGAGCTCCCAGAAAACGCCAAGAAATATATTAAAAAGATAGAACAATTTACAGAAACCAGAGTATCAATAGTTTCTGTGGGACCAAGAAGAGATCAAACAATGAAAGTAGCAAAATTATAAGTTACTATTTTGATACTAAGAATGGAAAAAGTGCGTACTTGAATTAATGAGCAGATGATGTATAATTATAATACATTCATTTTGTTAATAAAAGAGAGGTTGATAATATGAAAATTACTAAGGAAATGACAATAGGCGAAATAGTAAGAAATTTCCCTAACTCAGCTGAAATTTTAATGAACTTTGGAATGGGATGCGTAGGATGTCCATCTGCACAGGCTGAAACATTAGAAGAAGCTGCTATGGTACATGGCATGAACATAGAGAAATTACTAGAAGAATTAAATAAGTAATTTTATACTATAAATAAAAACAGAACATAAAGTGTTCTGTTTTTATTATTTTTTTGTAAACAAATTCTAATTTAATTTAGATTACTTAGTATATTTGGTATTATATTACTATATGTTAATTTAGGGGGATGATAAAATGAGCGGTAAAGCAACCACTAAGGAATATGAGATACATTATTATGAAATTGATTATAAGAAGAAACTTTTACTTACAAGCTTAATGAGTTTTTTTGGGGATTTGGGAAATCATCAAAGTGAAGATTTTAATGTGGGTATTGATTATATGACAGAACATAAGAAAACATGGGTATTATACAAATGGAGCATAAATATAAAAAGGTATCCACTGCTTGGAGAAATAATTACAATAAAAACTATTCCAAATTCATTTAATAAGTTTTATGCTTACAGAAAATATGAAGTATATGATTCATATGAGAATTTAATTATAACTGCTGATTCTGTTTGGTTTTTAATTGATATTGAAAAAAGAAAACCTCTTAGAATTTCAGATGATATGTATTTGGCATATGGTATTTCAAAGGATGATAATGTAGATGTAAAAGTAAAGAAAATTAAGGCTCCAGAACAAACTCAATATGAAAAGATATTTAATGTGAGATATAGCGACATTGATACAAATAAACATGTAAATAATGTTAATTATGTTGCATGGGCATTGGAAACTGTACCAAAGAACATAGTACTGAACTATTCATTAAACAATATAATAGTAACTTATGAAAAAGAAACAACATATGGAGATACTGTAAAGTCAATTGCGCAGGTTATAGATAAGGAAGATGGAAATATTTTATGCAATCATAAAATAGAGAGTGATAATGGTACTGAATTAACTATAATAGAAACAAATTGGATACGTAATAAATGAGATGGCCATAATTTTATGACCATGTCATTTATTACATGCAGATTTTGATGCTATAAATCCGGAGCTCCATGCCCATTGAAGATTAAATCCTCCACAATCTCCATCAACATCCAGGACTTCGCCGCAAAAAAATAAGTTTTTTACAATTTTAGATTCTAAAGTAGTGCTGTTGACTTGTTCAGTATTAACACCGCCAGCCGTTACCTGAGCATTAGTAAAGGAATTAGTGTCTGTAACTTGAAATTCCCAATGCTTAAGCAAAGAAAGTATTTTAGACTTTTCCTGCCATGTTAAATCAATACAAGGCTTATGAATATCAGAAACTCCAGCCTGCTTTAAAAGTATTGGAGTTATTTTTTTATTTACTATACCTATGAAGGAATCAATGACAGACCTGTAGCTAAATATACCCCAATGGTTATATAAATAATTTTTTAAGTCATCATCCGATAAATTTGGTATTAAATCCAGCTTTATCATCACATTACTTTTGCTTAACACTCCAAGAGAGGCAATCCTGCTCAATTGAAGAATAGGGGGACCTGATATGCCATAGTCAGTAAAAAGGATTTCTCCAAAGTCCTTACCTTCTAGGTTATTATCTATGTACATTTCCACAAATCCATTGAATTTAACTCCTGACAGAGCTTTCAAATGTCCATAATTTAACTTTAACTGCACTAGAGCTGGTATCGGAGTAATAATTTCATGTCCTAATTTCTTTGCAAGTTTATATCCAGAACCATTAGAGCCAGTATTTGATGCCGAGGCTCCGCCCGAAGCTAAAATAACTTTATCACAGGTAAAAACCTCATTAGAATTTATAATTATATTAAAGCCTCTGTTTGATTTTTCTATATCAATTACATTTGTATTTAAATATATAGGAATTGATCTTTCATCTAATGAAAATCTTAGGATGTCAATGACAGATGACGCTTGTAGGCTCATAGGGTACATCTTACCTTCTTCAAGTACAGTAATAGGTAATCCTAACCCTTCAAAGAATCTCTCTGCGTCGTGACAGCTAAAAGCCTCTAAAACGGGTATAAAGAAATCTTTGTTGTGGCTATGATATCTAGATGGCTTGGTATTAATATTAGAAATATTACATCTTCCATTGCCAGTTATTAAAAGCTTTTTGCCAATCCTGTTTTGTCCCTCTATAATGGCTACATCTTCACCAAAATTGCTGCAGGTAATTGCTGCCATTATTCCAGAAGCTCCACCACCAATAACAATAATTTTATGGAACAAATTTATACACTTCCTTAATTAGTTTATGGTTAAAAGTTTACAAATTAAATTATATTGTATTTTAACATATAATTCTATTAATTTATAGTAAATTTTCAACTATCAATTAATAGAAACCCGGGATTATATTACATTTGAAAATGAACTTATTAGATTATATAATACCAATATAGTTTGAAAGGTGTGATGGAAATATGAAAATAAAGGTTATAAATAGAAACCTGGATACTTTTAATATGGAATTTAAAGTTTTAAATATGAATTATGATAGTGTTTTAATAAATAATAATGGACAGAAAAAACTTTTAAAGTCAGCTGATGTAGAATTAATTCCTGAAAGCAGCTTAGAATCTATCATTGCAAAGTATAAAGATATAATCAAAATAAAGCTTAATAAGGGAATAAGCTTAGCATTTTACTCTGTTATTATAAAGCTTATGGAAGATAAAATCGGAAACAAGATAACATCAATAGATGTACTAGAAGATGAGTTTGAATTTATAAAAAAAGGAATTTGGAGAAAGAAAATGCTTTTAATGATTAATGAGAGTATTACCCTTAGAATTCTTACAAGTGGTACTAAGTTTGGTGAAAATTTTAATGTAACCATAAGTGATGTACAACTAAGTGAGTTTATCGAGGAATGCTTATTTTCTATAGATGAGGCCGATAAAAAAATTAAAGAACAAGAGAGTAACATAAATATATATAAAAAAGCACTGAAGAATGCCTTGAGCTGTAGTGTAACTAATAGACAAAATAAATTATTATTAGGTAATTAATCATAATAGAAAGAATTCTTTATAAATTAAAGAATTCTTTTTGCTTATTTAGGAAAAATAAAATAAAATTAAATTAATAGATATAATGCAAAGGTTCTAATACATTGTGACTTCACAAAAATCTTTGAAGATTAGATATTTTGCAAAGACACAATGTAAGAACTTTAATGCATTATAT
>JAQSXU010000330.1 GCA_029256485.1 Clostridiaceae bacterium | reverse complement strand
TACTTCATCTCTCATGAAATTAAGCTTATCATATGCAAAATCCAAACCTATAGTTAAATAGAGATCAGCTGTTATATCTGAATGAGTTAAGGTATAGCGACGTGGGATAATAGGTTCTGTTGAAGAAACACCTACAAATTCGACATAAAGTTTTTAAGGATTCAATCGACTCATTTAAATATCCTTTCTAATTATATTTTTTTAAATCATATTTAATAATATAATATTATATAAGACTTAAATTGGTGCACTATATAATATCTAAATTCATGTATCAAACTATGTAAATGAAATATTGGGTATTTTATTATATTAAAAATTTAATTTTAATGGTTGAATTATTTCTTATTTGTATAATTAAAGAGTTTGAGTCAAAGAAGTTAATAAATATATTTTAAAACCTTTAATCTAAGATATTTGATGTTACGTAACAATATAAACCTTCATTCATATAATAAGTTAAAATATTATCTAAGGAGGTTCAATTATGGGATTTTGTCATAGAGATAGAGTAGGCGGAATAGGTGGTATTGATTCTAGCCTATTATTTTTCTTCTTATTGTTAGTAATACTTTTTTGCACATGTTGTGACAGAGACTTGCTTGATTAATAATTAATAAGTTAAGCTATAAGCATGTATAATCATGATCACCAGCTCAGCCGTTGATTGCTAAATGCTATATGAGACCCGGATTAAAGTTAAAATTGTTTAAATAATTGAAAAATAGATGCCGACATTGATAAATATATATGTTATCAAAGTCGGCTTTTATCTTGTTATAATCAAAATATAATGTTTAGTTTTGTGAAACTGATTTACAGACGTAATAAAGTATAATATACTAAATTATATTCCAAGGTTTTACAATATTTATGATATAATTTGCCAAACATTTTTAATTAAACAGGGGAGCATTATGGAAAAAATAAAATCACAAAAATCAACTTCATATTTTACTAAATTGATTTCTGTGTCCATAGGACATTTTTTGAATGATTTTTACATGAACCTTGTACCGCCAATATTATTTTTATTTGTTTATTCTCTTAATTTAACACTGTCACAGCAAGCTTTTATTTCATTTGTAATTACGAGCAGCGGTTCCTTTGCTCAGCCTGTAATAGGATATTTTGTAGATAAGAGAGGAAAGCCATACTTGCTTATTTTTTCACTTATATGGATTTCATTCTGGATGTCTGTTTCCGGAATTGTGACGAATTATTACTTGCTGGTGGCTGTTGTAGGACTTGGAGCATTAGCTTCTGCATTGTTCCATCCCCTGGGGTCTGCTGTAGCTGTCAAACTTGCAAATAAATCAAGGGGAGCAAGTTTGTCTGTGTTCATGACCATAGGAGGCTTTGCTGCTTCTGTATCTCCCATGGTTGCTATTCCGGCTGTTGAATCATATGGCCTTAATGTTCTTGTGTTTTTTATGATTCCTGGAATAGTGGCAGCGCTTGGAATGTACTTTGCCCAAATACACCAGGTTGAAATAAAAAGCGATGAGCAGTCTGACGATGTGGAAGAACATGGTGAATTAAGTATTGTCACTGCCAAGTGGATATCAGTACTTGTTTTTATTTCTTCCAGCAAAGTATTGATCAGAAGCTTTCTCATTACATTTGGAGTGCAGATAATGCTGTTAAAACAAGTGGATGTTAAAATTGCAGGAGTTGTTTTATCCGTTTATTTATTGGCTAATTCTTTAGGAACCATTTTGGGCGGTTTATTAAATGATAGAATAGGGAGCAAAAAAGTATTGTTGCTTTTTAATCTTTCTGCATTCTTGTGTATGGGGGCAATTTTATTTACAGGACGCATATCCATGATTATGGGATTTTTATTGATGGGACTTGCTTTAAGCGGTTCAAACACATCCAATATTGTTATGGCTTATGAGCTGCTGCCAAAGAATTTAAATGTTGCAACCGGTTTAATAATGGGTTTGTCCGGTGGGCTTGGTGGACTGGCTATGCTTTTGTTTGGAAAAATAGCTGACCTTAAGGGACTTATTGCAGGCACATCCTATTTGATGATACCTTTATTAATGACAGTTATAATCACTGCTTTTCTACCGGGTGAAATTAAAACTAAAAAACCACTGGCTTAGCCAGTGGTTAAGAAATAATTATTCCTGAGTGTAATCTTCCGGATTTATCAGTGGAATTATTCGTTCTAATTCTGTTGTATGGATATATAACAGTTCATTTAGCAATTCTTCTGTTTTTTTATGATCTTCAGAATATTCGATTTTTAAAACCCATTTAGGGTTATAGTCTTCAGATAACTCTTCAAAACCAATTGTTTTACCGGAAAATATTTCTTCATTGTACAAATCAAAAATTCCGGAATATTTCCAGTCTTCTTCAATATCAAGAGTTGTAAGGGTTAAGAAGATATAAAGCTTGCCATTTTCCTCCATTGCATATATTTTATCTATGTATTCCATATTTTTATGAACTTCATATGAACCAATGGTACTGTCGAAAAAACCAGTTCTTGAATCTTTTAGCATTAGTATAAGATTGTTGTAATTTTCCATTTTACCTCCATATAAATTTAAATTTATCTTATGTTATTATATTATAAATTATAAAATTAGTATAGTAAAATAAATCTTTATGAAATCTATAGTATTATTTAATATGATGGTATGGGACGAATTTAACGATTGAGATTAAATATAATGGGTATGTATTAATCATAAATAATTCAATTATTGGGAGTGTAAATATGAATGATAAAAAAGTACCATGGTATAAGCGTTGTTCCCCTTGAATGATAAAATACATACTGCTGTTAGCAGTGTTTATATTTTTATATTTAGCAGGTAAATTTTCAAATTAATATGTTAAACTGCTGAGAAAATTGTAAGAACAAAGCGTTTTACATATATTACCAAATAATTAAAATAGTAGTATGCTTATTACATACATTAAATGGAAAGGAGTAACGTCATGTCAAACAAAACATTTAGCGGACTTGAAATGCTTAAAGTAGCTATGTTAATGGAAGAAGAAGGTTACAATTTTTACAGGAATGGAGCAAACAATACAACAGGAAAAACC
>JAQSXU010000329.1 GCA_029256485.1 Clostridiaceae bacterium | reverse complement strand
TATATCAACTTTAACTAAATTTAATGTAATATTACCGCTTGTAGCTTTACTTACTTCAAATAAGTCTTCAATTAAAAATTTTAACCTTTGAGATTTCCTATCCAGTGTATCAATATATGATTTTCTTTCATCTTCAGTAATATCTTCATTTTTTAATAAATCCACATACGTAATTATTGAAGTTAATGGAGTTTTTAGATCATGAGAAACATTTGATATTAAATCTGTTTTCATCTTTTGACTCTTAACTTCCTCATCAACGGCGTTTTTAAATCCAACCTGTATCTTTTGAAGCTTTTCTTTAAATGGATTGAAAATTCCTGCATCTTCTTCAATTTTTATATCTAAATTACCTTCTGCAATTCTATTTGTAGTATCTAAAAGCATGATAAATTTGTTGCGTAATTTGCTAAAATATTTTTCAATTAAAATGAATAATAATGTATTATAGAATATTATTATTAAAAAAGCCCATAGAATTAAACTTTTTTCGCTATTTACAAAAATAATACACCCAACAAAGAAAATTATTGCAATAAATAAGTCAAATATAAAGTTAATTCCAAGCAACTTTATAATTACTTTACTAGATTTATCACTTATATTAATATCAAAAATTGTTGTATATAATCTTTTTATTAGTTTTTGAATTCTTTTATTTAGATATCTGTAACTACTATTAATTATTTCAATAGCTTTATTAGATTTCTCTTTGATATCAACATTTTCAAAAATAATATCAACATTCTTATATGTTTTCTTAATATTTCTTTTTGCATTCATTATAATTAGACCAATTAAGGTTTTTTCTTTAAAATATTTCATTAAGCCTATGCTAAAGATTTTTTTAAATGTAAATATAATTACTAATATTAATGTGGCGAATATTGACCAATAAATTATATTTGATAAATACACTATAATATTACCTGAATTCGGTTCTATTCCAATTTGTTTTAATACTTTAGTTACAAAATCACCGTTTAAAGTGTAAAGAACTATTGCACTAGAGCCTATGCACATTATAACGAGTAAACTTCCGATTAATGACATTAAAATTTCAAATGGGAGTTTGAAAAATTGTTTGCAGATTATGATTTCTCTTTCAACATTAAGTGGAATGCATAAACTAAGAAGTAGAATAATCCCTGCAAGTATAGATACATATATTATTGTTATATTAAAATAAGCATCAGCTTGTCCTTGCTCTATAAGTGCAGAAGAATTATCATTATATTTTAAATTCTTACTTATACCATATATAAAAGTCATATTTTTAATTGGTTTATCTATATTATAATTATCTGTATAAAATAAGTAATTTAATTTAAATTGATTATTTAATGCATTTCTGAAGTCGCGTTCATTTACACCATATATCCTATTAATAACATTATTACCGTTTTCATCAAAACTCATGCTAAGATAAAAAAAATAATTATTATCGATGTCATTTGAATTTAATAATGTATTCGAAGTATTATCAGTATTAGTTTTAATAATATTATTACTCTTGTCTAACACAACATAATCAACATTTCGATATTCATTATTTAAATAGGCGGACCAACTGTCTAAATGATCATTTAAACTTTTTTTCACCACTTCATATTCATTACTATCTTTTGCTTTTAATTCTGATTTTATATAAATATCGTTAACATCGATAGTTTTATTTTGCTGAGTTTCTAATGCATCCTTATAAAGCACATAAATACTTTTTGAAAAATCTTCAATAATAAAATCGTAATTATAAAAAGAAAGAGAATTTGCTTTTCCCGCATTTTCAATTTTAGGATAAATGCCAACCATTAAAGTTCCAATTGTAAAAAATAAGATTATTGCAATGAGATTTATAATAAATATTTTTCTAGTATTCTTTGAATCTATTTTTATTTTTCTTGCTTCATTATTACTGTCATTACTGTCGTTCAATTTTGTATCCAACTCCCCATACCACCTTTAAATATTTTGGATTTTTTCTGTCAATTTCAATTTTTTCTCTTATATTTCTAACATGTACCATAACAGTATCCGTATTTATAGCATGTTCTTTCCAAACTAATTCATAAATTTCTTCTGCTGAAAATACTCTTCCTGGATTTTTCATAAGAAGTTTTAAAATTTTAAATTCTATTGGTGTAACTTTAATATCTTCTCCATCTAAAAGCACTTCTTTAGTATCAAGATTTAATTCTAGGCCTCCAATAACGTAACTATTTGAGTTTTCTTCTAAATTATTTACAACATTTAAATATTTTGAATATCTTCTTAATTGTGAATTTACTCTTGCCAGAAGCTCCATTGGATTAAAGGGTTTTGTAACATAATCATCTGCACCTATATTAAGACCCATGATCTTGTCCATTTCTTCAGATTTTGCGGTAAGCATTATAACAGGGAACTCGTAATTTTCACGAAGTTTCATAACCATTGTAGTTCCATCCATTTTAGGCATCATTATGTCAACAATAGCTAAATGAATTGCTTCAGTTTCAATGATTTCAAGACCTTCAAGTCCATTACCTGCTTTAAAAACATTGTAACCCTGATTTTTTAAGTATATTTCAATACCATCGCATATTTCTTTTTCATCTTCAACAATTAAGACATTATATAAATTCATTATTTAATTACATCCTTACATTTTTTATTTCGCAGTACCATATATAAGCTACAGCTATACTATTATATAACAACATTGGATATATTATCTAGATAATTTCTATGAAACATATGATTTAATAATAATATACAATATGAATCTAAAGAGAATTATTATAAAAAATGAAAGAATTTCTAAAGATTAGAAATACAATTAATAAAGAAATTATTTATTTAAATACAAAAAAATCATTAAAAAAAGATTAATTTGAAATAAAATTGTATTTCAAATTAACCTTTTTAGTTATTTATATTGTAAATTGCTTCAATAAAACCTTGAACTCAGTATTTAGATTTGAATAGATATTCATTAAATTGCTTGATTGTTTTTGTGCTTCTTCAATAATGAAGTCATAATTTTCTGCAAACAAATTAACTATAAACGAATCTATTTTTTTATACGCAGC
>JAQSXU010000090.1 GCA_029256485.1 Clostridiaceae bacterium | reverse complement strand
CTGTTATATGAATATAAGCCCATAGATGAACTGCTTGCCTATATATATGAAGATAAGCAAGATCCTGCAATACATGTTTTCTTTAATATGTTTTTTCATAAAGAACTTATAAGTATTTCTAAAGATATATTAGAACTTGTTAGCAGTGATATGGTAAAGATGGATGATATGGCTTATTTCAGTTCGCTAATTCATATCATGCTGTCTTTAAAAAAGGCAAAGCTTGGTTCCCCAATAAATTTACCTGATTATTTGATACATGATGTGATTTCTTCTAATGAGTTTTCTTTTATAAATAAAATAAAGGATTATTTAATTTCTTTAAATATAGATATTCCTCATAGCGAGCTTGTATATATTGCAATACAGCTTTTAGGCAATAAATATGTATATAAGGCTGATGGAAAGTTTACGGAACTTGGAGTGTCTTTGGAGGAATTGTCTAAAGAAGTTCTGTATGAAGTTGAAAAAAAGCTTAATATAAAAATTAACTGTGATGAACAGCTGATTATAGGTCTTTCTCAACATTTTAACCCGGCTTTGTATAGGATTAAAATGGGAATACAGGTTAAGAACCCTTTAGTTGATGAAATAAAAAAGTATTACGGCAATTTGTTTAATGTAGTGAATCATGCCTGCAGACTGGTTTTTTCAAAATATAACATTACCATGCCTGAAGACGAAATCGGCTTCATTACTATGCATGTTGGCGCAGCCATAGAACGAACGGGAAACTTAAGCAGTAAACTTTCTGCACTGATTATCTGTCCAAATGGAATGGGAACTGCCAGAATACTTTTAAGTAAAGTTAAATCAGCAATACCCAGCATTGACAGAATCGCAATTAAATCCTTTAAGGATTGGAGCAATAGTAATGATGAATATGATATTGTGCTTTCCACAGTGAATATTGATGCAGAGAAAAATCCTAGAGATAATATTATAATAGTTTCTCCTTTTCTTCAGCAAAATGATATTGACAGCATTAACCATTATATAAAGCAGCATAAGGGCGATGTTGGTTCATTTAATAAGATCACATCCTTTTATAAAGCTGAAAACAACAATGATTCTGAAGAAGAAAAATATGAAATGATAAATAATATGCTGAAGAATTTACAGCTAAAAACTATAGATACAAAGTCATTTAAAGAAATGATTAAATTGATTACAGAAAACATTTATAATGAAAACATAATAAATAACAGAGAAGAAGTTGAGGAACTCATATTAAACAGGGAGAAGTCAGGAAGTGTAGTAATTCCAAATTCATCTGTGGCACTTCTTCATACTAGATCTAATTCTGTAATAAGCCCATTTGTTGGTGTATATAGATTAAAAGATTGTATGAAGTTAACAAGTGTAGGATTTGCAGATGAAGATGTGAATACTTTCATTGTACTGCTTGCAAGGAAAACTGAAAATCCCTATATACTTGAACAGATGGGGAAGATAAGTATATCCTTGATAGAAAAAAAGGACTTTACTGAGAATTTAAGACTAGGAGACATTAAAGATATAAGAAGCTCAATCATAAAAATTCTTAATGAGGAGGACATTTAAATGAAGCCAGAGGTTCTTTGTGATAAAAATATATTATTAAATGTTAACAGTGAGACAAAAGATGAAGCAATTAAAAGAGTAGGAATGCTGCTTGTGGAAAATGGCTACGTTGAACAAGGCTATTTAGAAGGAATGATGAAAAGAGAACAGGACATAACAACTTATATTGGAAATGGCATAGCAATTCCACATGGAATGAATGAATATGTAAAGTATATTAAGCACTCAGGAATTGTCATTGCTCAATATCCTGATGGAGTAGATTTTGGTGAAGGGAATACAGCCTATTTAGTCATCGGAATAGCAGGTAAAAATGATGACCACATGTCTATACTGTCAAAGATAGCTATAACCTGCCAATATGAGGACAATGTGAAAAAACTTATAAAATCCAAAGATAAGCAGGAAATAATTAAAATAATTTTAGAAGAGTAAGGAGTAAAAAGATGATTACAACTGTTACATTAAATCCTGCAGTGGATAAGACCATTGAAATTAATAATTTTCAAATTGGAACAGTTAATAGAGTTAGTACTGTAAGACTTGATGCAGGTGGAAAAGGAATTAATGTGTCCAAGGTTATTAAGAGCCTTGGTAATACCAGCAGAGCTGTTGGAATACTTTCAGGGAAAAGCGGAAGTTTTATAAAAGAATATCTGGATTCAGAAAATATTCAGAATCACTTTATAATAACCCAGGGAGAAACTAGGACAAATATAAAAATAATTGACAAGATAAACCATACAAATACGGATATAAATGAATGCGGACCCTTTGTTTCAGAGGAGGATCTTGATAAAGTAAATAAGGAATTTTGCAAAGAATTAAATGATAATTCTGTTGTAGTATTTTCAGGGAGCATACCCAAAAATGTAAATAAAAATATATACAGGATTTGGATAGAACAGGCTAAGGGAAAAGGTGCAAAAACTATATTAGATGCCGATGGAGAACTTTTAAAGCAGGGGATAGAGGCTGGACCATATTTAATAAAACCAAACATTCATGAGCTGGAACAGTTTTTTTCACAAAGCATAAGCACTAAAGAGGAAGCAGTAAGGCTTTCAAAAGAACTATTTAAATATGGTATTGAAATTATAGTAATTTCCCTTGGAGAGCAGGGAGCACTTTTTATAAAGAATGATGCTGCAGTATTAGTACAGGGAATAAAAGTTCAGGTTAAAAGCACTGTTGGAGCAGGTGACTCCATGGTAGCTGCACTGGCTGTAGCAATAGACAAAGGCTATGATTTTGAAAAATCTATAAAGCTTTCAGTGGCATGCGGCACAGCCAATGTAACTACATCAGGCACTCAGGCTGCTGACCTGGATACAGTGTTAAACTTTGAAAAACAAGTTAAATATGAATATATAAATTTATAATACAAAGGAGCTGAACATTATGAAAACAAAAGCAGTTAGACTATATGGAAAGAATGATTTAAGGCTAGAAGAATTTGAACTTCCTGAAATAAAGGACGATGAAATATTAGTTCAGGTAATATCAGATAGTATATGTATGTCAACATACAAGGCAGCTATTCAGGGACCAGACCATAAGAGAGTACCTAAAGATGTTGATAAAAATCCTATAATTGTTGGACATGAATTTGCAGGCAATATAGTAAAGGTTGGAGCAAAGTGGAAGGACAAATTTAAAGAGGGACAGAAATTTGCTCAGCAGCCAGCTTTAAATTATAAGGGGAGTATGGCTTCACCAGGATATTCATACAAATATTTCGGAGGAGATGCAACCTATATAATTATTCCTCATGAAGTTATGGAACTTGGATGCCTTATAAATTATAACGGAGAGGCTTATTATGAAGCATCATTGGCAGAGCCAATGTCATGTATAATCGGCGGCTTCCATGCAAGTTTCCACACAAAAATGGGATCCTATGTACATGATATGGGAATTGTACAAGGTGGTAAAATGGCTCTATTGGCAGCCACAGGCCCAATGGGACTTGGAGCAATTGAATATATTATAAACTGCGATAGAAGACCTTCACTATTGGTGGTAACAGATATAGATGATGCTAGAATTGAAAAAGCTAAAAGCATATTCACAGAGGAAAAAGCCAAAGAAAGAGGAGTGGAAATTGTATTTGTAAATACAAAGGGTATAGATGATGTTCCAGCATATCTAAGAAAACTAACTGGGGATACTGGCTTTAATGATGTGTATGTTTATGCGCCAGTAAAGCCTGTAGTGGAACAGGGTGATAAAATACTTGGAAGAGACGGATGCCTGAACTTCTTTGCAGGGCCTACTGACACAAAATTCTCAGGTGAATTAAATTATTATAATGTTCACTATGGATCAACCCATGTAATTGGAACTACTGGAGGAAATACCAACGATCTTATGGAGTGTCTTAAAATGACAGAGGCAGGTATTATAAATCCAGCTGTTATGGTAACACATATTGGAGGAATAAACAGCGCAGCAGATGCTACTTTGAATTTACCAAAACTGCCTGGAGGCAAAAAGCTTATATATACTAATATAGACATGGAGCTTACAGCTATTGATGACTTTGAAGAAAAGGGGAAAAATGATCCTTTGTTTGCTGAGTTAGCAAGGATAGTTAAGAAAAATGGAGGACTTTGGTGCCCAGAGGCTGAAAAGTATTTGTTAGATAAAATGAGCAGTAAATAATAGTGAAAAATTACCTCAAAAATAAAAAGTAATTTTATTTTGAGGTAATTCTTTTTTAAATTTAAGAAGATTCAATTAATTTTATATTGACATGCTATGTATTTATTAATATAATAAATCTAAAGTAATAAAACAAAAACATTTTTGTAATAATATTGAGTTTATTATAACTGCAACTATTTAAAATAAAATAGCTAGTAGGATGGTGAATTGAATCCTGCTTAAAGGTGATTAAGTTTAAATCACCTTTATGCAGGATTTTTATTTTTTATATTTAAGTAAGGGAAGTGATGTCAATGTGAAAACGTTGTATGGTAAACGTTTAATTAATATTTTCAAAGGGGGAATTTTATATGTCAATTATTAAAGCTTTAATTAACATGGGACCTTCAGTAATGATGCCTATTATATTCTTTGTATTGGCCATAATATTTGGAGTAAAGATTGGAAAGGCTTTTAAAGCAGGTATGTTGGTTGGAATTGGGTTTGTAGGAATAAATCTAGTTATCGGATTACTTTTAAATAGTTTAGGACCAGCAGCAGAATCCATGGTAAGTAGGTTTGGATTAAACCTTACTGTAGTGGATCCAGGCTGGCCCGTGGGATCAACTATAGGTTGGGGATCTCCAATTGTTCCTATAGTAGTTTTTGGAGCTCTTTTAATTAATGTAGTTTTACTTGTACTTAATTTAACAAAAACAGTAAATATAGACATTTTTAATTATTGGCACTTTCTCTTAACAGGTGGTGTTATATATGCAGTAACAAATAATGTACTAATTGCATCCGCAGGAGCCTTGATCCATTTTCTTGTAGCACTGTTTATAGCCGATAAAACCGCTCCAAAGATTCAGGAAAGTTATAATCTTAAAGGAGTGTCATTTGCTCATGCTACTTCAGCAATCTATGTACCAATTGGAATAGCAGTAAATTGGCTAATAGAAAGAATACCAGGATTGAGAGACATTGATGCAAACCCTGATAAAATTACAAAAAAATTCGGAGTTATGGGGGAGCCTCTTACATTGGGAACCATACTTGGAGTTGCACTGGGAATACTTGCTGGATGGAATGTAAATGATATTATGACACTTGCAATAAAAGTTGCAGCTGTTATGGTACTGCTTCCTGCCATGATAAATGTTCTTGTTGAAGGACTTATAACTGTAAGAGATGCAGCTGAGATTACGCTTAAAAAGAAGTTCCCAAACAGAGAATTTTATATTGGACTTGATACTGCATTACTTATTGGAGATCCTGCAGTGCTAGCAACTGGACTATTAATGATACCAGCAGCGCTATTGCTTGCAATTGTTCTTCCAGGTAATAAAGTTCTTCCTTTTGTAGATCTAGCTTCACTTGTTTTCTTAATACCAATGGTTTCACCTTACTGCAAGAAAAATATGGTAAGAATATTTATTACGGGAGTTGTTGTTCTTACGTTGGTATTATATGCTGGAACTGATATAGCTCCATATTATACAAAAGCTGCAGATATTGCAAATGTCACACTTCCAAAAGGTGTATCAGGATCCACAAGTATGGCAAATCTAGTGGGAGGAGCTACCACACCTTTAGGTTGGATATTAATAAGACTATCAATGTTATTTCAATAGTATAAGGGGGATATGAAATGTCAAAATATTTAATTGGAATTGATAATGGTGGAACAATGTCTAAAGCCGCTCTTTACGATTTAAGCGGAAAGGAAATAGCAGTATCTGCCTATAAGACAGAAATGATTATGCCCAAGCCAGGATTTACCGAAAGAAGTATGGATGAAATGTGGCAGGCTAATGTAAATGCAATTAAGGATGTAATAAGAAAATCAAAGGTTGATGCGAAAGATATTGCTGGCGTTGCCACAACCGGTCATGGAAATGGCATGTATATGATAGATATGAATGGAAGGCCATCATATAATGGAATAATTTCTACGGATTCCAGGGCAAAGGAATATGTAAGCAAGTGGTATAGTAATGGCGTTTTTGATAAAGTACTTCCTAAAACTATGCAGAGCATATGGGCAGGACAACCAGTGGCACTGCTGGCATGGTTTAGAGATAATATGCCTCAGGTTCTAAAGAACACAAAATGGATTTTAATGTGCAAGGATTATGTAAGGTTTTGTTTAACAGGAAAAGCCTATGCTGAAATTACCGATATGTCAGGGACAAACTTAATGAATGTAAGAGATGTAAAATACGATGAAAGCTTATTAAAAGAATTTGGACTTGAAGAAATATTGGATAAGCTTCCTCCTATAAAGTATTCCGCAGAAATATGCGGTTATGTTACAAAGGAAGCAGCAGAACTTACTGGATTGATGGAAGGAACACCAGTTGCTGGAGGGCTATTTGATATAGATTCATCTGCTATAGCTACAGGAATTACCACAGAAGATAAGCTTTGCATGATAGCTGGAACATGGAGCATAAATGAATATATAAGTAAGAAACCTGTAGTATCCAAGGATTTGTTTATGACATCATTGTATTGTATGAAGGATCACTGGCTCACAACGGAAGCTAGCCCAACCTCTGCAAGCAACTTAGAATGGTTTGTTACTCAGTTTATGGGAGAAGAAAGAATAAAGGGAAAAGACATAAATAAATCAGTATATGATTATGCAAATGAACTAGTAGAAAGTGTAAAAACCGATGAAACAAACATCATATTTTTACCATTCCTCTATGGTACAAACGTAGATGCTGATGCAAAGGCGTGTTTTATTGGCTTAAATGGATGGCATACAAAGGCACATCTTTTAAGAGCAATTTATGAAGGTGTGGTATTTTGCCATAGAGCGCATATAGATAAATTATTGGCATTTAGGGATAAACCTAAGGCTGTTAGAATAGCAGGTGGTGCTGCTAAGTCTAAGGTATGGGTTCAGATATTTGCCGATGTACTGCAACTGCCAATAGAAGTTACTACAAGCACTGAACTTGGAGCACTAGGTGCTGCAATATGCGCTGGTATTGCTACAAATAACTTTGAATCATTTGATTCTGCGTCTAATTCAATGGTTAATGTGGCTTATACTTGTATGCCAAATCCTAATTTAAAGGACATCTATGATAAAAAGTATAATATTTATACCGAAACAATTCAAGCATTAACTCCTATATATAAAAAGTTATAGTATGTCATAAAATTAATAACATAAGTTTTTATTCTACTAGTATTGACATGCTGATGGCTGCAGAATACAATATAAATATATATAAGAAAATATTCTTTAAAAGGTGAAATGAATGACGAAATATGTCAACCTGTTTGATAGCTTTACAATAATGCCATCTATTCGTAGATTGAAAGATATTGAGTTTGCTTTAAATTCTATATCTAATGCGGTACTTCTATCAGAAGTGCATATAGGAAACTTGAGATACCTTACAAAACAATGTCATGAAAAAAATAAGATAGTATTTGTAAACATCGATTTGGTTGGTGGCTTATCTGCTGATCAAATTGGAATAAAATTATTAAAGGATTTATTTAAGGTTGATGGAGTAGTTTCATCTAATTCAATGAGTATTAACTTAGCTAAGTCCATAGGACTTCATACTATTCAACGTTTCTTCTTAATTGATTCTAGAGGTTTTGAGTCAGGGTTAAAAGCACTGAAAAATACCAGAATTGATGCAATTGAAGTTTTACCTGGACCATTGTCTTTTGAATTTAAGGATAAGATAGAAGCAGTTAGAGAGGTACCTATAATTGCAGGAGGCTTTATAAAGGATAAATCAGTTATAGCTGAAGCATATAAAGCTGGTTTTATAGGAGTTACCACTAGCGAAAAGAATTTATGGAATGATTATTCTTACTTAAAATAAAATAGTATTAGTAGAATGGTGAATTGAATTCTACTTAGGAGTAATTGCTTGTTGATTACTCCTAAGTAGAATTTTTTATTTTACAATTTTTATATGGAGGTGACAATATGGATTTAAAATTAAAAGGTAAATGTGCCATTGTAACTGGAAGTTCCAGAGGAGTAGGTAAAGGTATAGCTTTAGCATTAGCAGAAGAAGGTGTAAGTGTTGTAGTAAATTATAACAAAAGTGAAAAATCCGCACTGGAGATTATAAATCATATTATTGAAAATAGTGGAAGAGCTATTGCTGTAAAAGCAGACATTGGAAATCCAGAGGATTGTGCAAACCTGATAAATGAAGCAGAAAAGGCATTTGGCGGTGTTGATATATTAGTAAATAACGCTGGAGTATGGCCTACAAATTGGGTTCAAGATATTCCATTAGAGGAATGGAGAAAAACAATAGATGTAAATTTGACCTCTGTTTTCTTAACAAGTCAGGCTTTTGTAAAATACAATATAGCTGAAAAAAGAGGAGGAAAAATATTAAATATAACCTCTCAGGCTGCATTCCATGGTTCAACAACAGGACATGCACATTATGCTGCAAGCAAAGCAGGAGTTGTATCACTTACAGTATCAATGGCAAGAGAAATGGCTCAGTATGGAATTACTGTAAATGCAGTTGCATTAGGAATGGTAAAGACAGATATGGTAGGCAATGCCATAGAAAAAAATAAAGATTATTATTTAAAAAGGATACCAATTGGCAGGGTGGCAGAACCTGAAGATATAGCTAAAATTGTATTGTTTATGGTTTCAGACCCAGCAAGTTATATTACAGGTGCAACTATTGATGCTACAGGCGGTATGTTAATGAGATAAAGAAAGGATGATTTTATTATGTTAGTAACACTAAACGAAGTATTAAAAAAGGCTAGGGAAGGACATTATGCTGTACCAGCATTCGACTGCAATGATGACATTTTAATTAGAACAATATTAGATACTGCAGAGGAGAAAAAGTCTCCAGTTATATTAATGGTACTGGAACATGACCTTAAGGGAAAGGGAATGAAATATATTACTTCTATAATTAAAGGCGTAGCAAATGAGTACTCCATTCCAATAGTACTTCACCTAGATCATGCAACAAATTTTGAAATTATTGAATGTGCTATAGAAAATGGATTTACTTCAGTAATGTATGATGGCTCAATGTTATCCTTTGATGAAAATGTAGCTAATACAAAAAAAGTAGTGGAAATGGCTAAAGCTAAAGGAATAACAGTGGAGGCAGAACTTGGACATGTTGCTGGGAAAGAATTAGATGGCAGCAGCGCTGGTGAGACAATGCTTACAGAACCTGAAGAAGTTGTTAAATTTGTTAACTTAACTGGAATTGATGCATTAGCTGTTTCAATTGGAACTTCACATGGAGTATATGTTTCTACACCAAATTTAAAGATAGACAGACTTATTGAAATTAACAAAGTTAGCTCTGTACCACTAGTTTTACATGGTGGCTCAGGCACGCCAATTGATCAGGTACAAAATGCAATTAAACACGGAATAACAAAGGTTAATTTGTATGCTGATTTAAGAATTGCATTAATGGAAGGAATCAAAAAGTCAGTTGATGTGCAAAAGAGAATAGATCCATTGCCAGATCAATTATTTAAACCTGCAGTAGAAGTTTTAAGAGATAAAGTAATTGAAAAAATCCAAATGGTTATGTCAGAAAATAGAGCTTAGGGGGGATTATAATGAAATTACTTGCAATTGGAGATAAATTTATATCTAAACAGGTCATGGACCAAGGACTTGAAGGATTAAAAGAATATGGAATTGAAGTTTCAACAAGAGAATGGATGCATGAAAATCTGGAAATGCTGCAGAAGGACAATCTTCTTGTTGAGCAAAAGGGACCTGAAGCTGTGGAATTACCAGAAAAGCTTATTGAAGGCATTGAACAATATGATATATTAGTAGTACAATTTACACCAGTATCCAAGAAATTAATTGAAAAAGCTAAAAATCTTAAATTAATATGTGTATTAAGAGGGGGAATTGAAAACATTGCATATGAGTATGCGGCTTCAAAGGGAATTTCAGTTTTGAATACCCCTGGTCGTAACGCTAGAGCAGTTGCTGAATTCACAATGGGAATGATATTATCTGAAGTTAGAAATATTGCAAGATCCCATGCTGCTTTAAAAAATGGTCAATGGAGGAAAGACTTTCCTAATAGCGGTTCAGTACCTGAACTATACAATAAGACTGTGGGCTTAGTAGGTTTTGGATATATTGGACATCTTGTATCAGGATACTTAAAAGCTTTTGGATGTAATGTGATGGCTTATGATCCATTTGTAAGAGGAAATGTAGAAGGTGTTAAGCTTGTTGAGTTAGATTATTTACTTAAAAACGCAGATATAGTATCAGTTCATGCTAGGCTTACAGATGATACTTATCATATGATTGGAGAAAAGGAAATCAATATGATGAAACCCACTGCTATACTTGTAAATACTGCACGTTCAGGATTAGTGGATCAAAAGAGTATTGAAAAGGCCTTAAAACAAGGGAAAATAATGGGAGCGGCATTAGATGTTTTTGATATTGAACCTATACCAGAATCAGATATGATTTTACACCTTGACAATGCTACTATTACATCGCATATGGCCGGTTCTACAAGAGATGCATTTACAAATAGTCCAAAACTAATGAAAGACATCATAATCAGAGTAATTAAAAAGGATACTAAATTACCAGTAGTAAATGGTGTGCAGCCTCAAATATAATATTCTAATACTTCATGCCAATGATTATCATTATTAATAAAGTAATGGAAATTTTCCACAATTTAATGTATAATTTTGTTAGTTAAAATATATATAGAATTGGTGTGAATAATATGAATATAATCAGTGAGATTAAAGAAAGATTATCTATATTTAAAAACATGTACGATATAATAAGAGTGGTTGATCCAATAAATAAAAAAGTAAAAATAATAGAAGATGAAACTATAAAAAATAAAGATGCTGTTTGCTATAATCTTTTGAAGAAGGATTCATTTTGTAAAAACTGTATTTCCATGAGAGCATATCAGTATAATGACACTTTTACAAAAGTTGAGTATAGCACTGATGGAAAAGTATTTTTAATAACCGCTACTCCAGTTAATTTTGAAAACAAAATCTATGTTGCAGAAATTATTAAGGTGATTTCCGAAAATGACAGTATATTGGAACACAATAACAAGACAGGGGTTAAGTTAGAAAATTTAATTACCTCAATAAATGATAAATATGTTGAAGATAAGGATACAAGTTTAACATCTAAAGAAAAAGTAAAGAAAAGTTTACTAATCCCTAAAGAAGTTGAGGAAAATAAGCTTCAAATTAATCTGAAGGACATTGAACTATCGGAACTAAAGGAAAACATAGATGAATTAAGAGATATTCTTAATGAAATAAGTTGTACTTCAGAAAGTAGTGACAATGGTAAAGAAAGATTACTTTTAAGTGAGTACTTGGACAAACTTATTGTTAAATATATGAAGACAATACAAAAACGTTGATGAATGCAGCTGATGACTGTTGTTTTAGTTAAATTTTATTATTTATATCCACATTTGTGAATTAATTTTATCCATAAATGTGGATATTTTTATTGTCACAATGTGAATAGACCCCCGAATATTTTAGATAAAAAACGTATATTAATTAGTATAAGTTTATTTGAGAGGTGAATTATGCTCCAGACTGGGTATATTTTGGATAAAAAATATGAAGTAATAAAAGTATTAGGCAGCGGAGGCATGGGAACAGTTTACTTATGTAAAAATATAAATCTTGAAAACTTCTGGGCCATAAAGGAAATAAATAAAAATAATGGATTTAATATAGATATTCTATCCGAGCCTAATATGCTAAAAAAATTAAATCACCCGGGTATTCCAAGGATAGTTGATATATTTTATAAAGATGATAATTTATATATGGTTGAGGACTACATTGAAGGACAAACATTAAAGGAATATGTTGATAAGAAAGGAAAACTGGGTACAGATGAGATATGCAGCATCACATTAATGTTATGCGATATTATTGCATACCTGCATAATATGAATCCACCCATTATTTATAGAGACTTAAAGCCATCAAACATCATGATAATTCCAAATGGAAAGATTGTACTTATTGATTTTGGAATTTCCAAGGTTGATAAAATTAATAAAAACAGTGACACTATTGTAATGGGGTCAATAGGATATGCTGCGCCTGAACAGAGGGGTGCAGGGAAATGTTGTAAACAAACTGATATATATGGTATAGGTATGGTTATGTATTATATGGTTAATGGAAAAACAGCTTTGGAGGATTCAGAACTTTTTAGTGATGAAAATTATAATAATGTAAATTATGATTTAAAGTCAATAATACAAAAGTGTGTTAAAAGAAATATTAAAGATAGATATGATTCTGTTAGTGAATTACAACATGAAATTACAAAATGCCTGAATAATTTAGATGTTGAAAAAACAATAGTAATGGATGAACCTTTTATAAAGCAAAATGTTAAAAAAAAGAGTCATGGCATAGTAAGAAATATATTTGCATTTGCGGTGTTAATGGCTGTAGTGTTAACAATTTTATATCACTTTTATGGAAATACACTTAAATATAATGACAATAGTACTGTAGATAAACCTAAAATTGATAATACAGTTAATAGTCTGCCTAAGGAAGAAGATATACAGCAGCCAGTTCAGCAGCCTTCAAATGATAATGTTACAAATGATAATGGCATCACAAAGGATAATAATACAACCAATCCAGTTAATACTTTGGAACCATCTTCAAAGCAGCATAAAGGGAAGAAGAAAAAATAGAAATGCAGATATAACAGTGTATATCCATGCTTTTTATAAAATATGAAAAGTGTGGGCTTTTTATATTTGTAAAAATAAATCGAAAAATGCGAAAAATGATATTGTTTTCATGGAAATGTTATGATAATATAAAACCATAGAAAGTTAATAAGGTTTATGTTTATCGGTTTCGTTAATTGATTAACGTGTGAAGATGAGGAATTATATGGAGACAAAAAAAGAAGTTGTTACTATTGAACAAGTAGCCCAAAAGGCAGGAGTTTCTAAAACCACCATATCAAGATATATAAATGGTAAATATGAATATATGTCTTATGAAACAAGACAAAAAATTAAAAATATAATAGAAGAATTAAATTATAGACCAAATAATATTGCTAGAACATTGAAATCCAACAAAAGCGGTTTCATTGGTGCTATTATTGCGGATATTACAAGTCAATTCTCTTCAATACTACTAAAGGGAATCAGCGATGTCTGTAAGGAAAAAGGCTATCAAGTTATTATAGCAAATACTGATAATGATCCTGTTAAAGAAATTGAATATGTAAAATCACTAATGGACAACAGAGTAGAAGGTTTTGTAATTAACACTACTGGATACAATAATGATTATTTAACAGAGATAAATAATAGTGGGATTCCAATAGTATTGGCAGACAGAATAATGGATGAATTAAAACTGGATACAGTAACAACAGATGATTATGATGTAACTTTTAATACTATAAAATTTTTAGTTAATCAAGGATATAAACATATAGCTTTTTTTACTCAGCCAGTTGATAAAATCAGCAGTAGAAAAATTAGAAAAAAAGCTTATTTAGATGCAGTAAAAAAGTTTTACAATATAGATGGAAATGAATTCGTTTATACAATAAGCACTACAGATAATGGCAGTTGTATAGATGGATTAAATGACTTTTACAAAAAGTTCAAGGATGAACCAAAAGCACTGTTTGCTGTTAATGGTGTGACACTGCTAAATGTACTTCATTGTATTAATGAATGCAAGTACAATATACCAGAAGATTTTGGTGTGTGCGGTTATGATGATTGGGGATGGGCTTCCTTAATTCCTCCAGGAATTACAGTAATATCCCAGCAGTCATATGAGGTAGGAGCAGAATCAGCAAAGAGATTAATCAAGAGAATATCAGCCAAAAGTAATGCTAAACCAAGATACAGGAATTACCAGCCAGGTTAATAATAAGAGGATCTACAATAATAAAGTAGACTTCTTATATATTTATATCTTTGTTAACCGATAAACTAAATCGTTTGATAATAAAGGGAGGTAATCATGAATAAGGAAAATGTAAAAGAAAAATTAAGAAACAAGATAATCTCAGTAATACGCTGTGAGGATTTTCACCAGGCAAAGTTGTTTTGTAAAACTGTTATTGAATCAGGCATAGAAGTTTTAGAAATAACATTTACAGTAAAGGATGCAGATAAACTCATTAAGGAATTAAAAGAAAATTATAGTAATGTCTGCATTGGTGCAGGAACTGTATTGGATGTAGAGCAAGCTAAAAAGGCTTTAAATTCAGGAGCAGACTTCATTGTCTCACCATGTATAGTTAATGAAGTAGGGCAATTTTGTAAAGAAAATAATGTGTTTTGTTCTTTGGGAGCAGCAACAGCAACTGAGGCATATAATTCTTATAAGGCTGGCAGCGATGTTGTAAAGCTTTTCCCAGGAGAATTTATAAGCCCAGGAATGATTAAATCTATAAAGGCACCTCTTCCATTTATTGAAATGATGCCAACTGGAGGCGTAAATGATAAAAATATTAAAGAGTGGTTTGAAAAAGGAGCCTTTGCTGTTGGGGTTGGCGGATATTTAACTAAAGGAGTTAATGAGACAAACCTTCATATTCTAAGTGAAAGGTGTAAAAAACTACTTGATGCTTTAAAGTAGTAAAAGGTATAAAAAGTGAAGATAGAAAACATAGTAATTAATACTTTTGCATTCTTAGATGATTTAAAATCAGGAATGCCTCAGGCAGAAATGTTTGAGAAAATTAATACACTGGGAATTAAAAAAGTTGAAGTAAGAAGAGAATTTATTAAGGATTTCAACAAGGAATTAAAAGATATAAGGCAGGTATCTGATAGATTTGGTATAGAAGTATTTTATTCTGTACCGGATACATTATTTAAAGACGGAAGTTTGCAAGCTGAAGCAATTGAAAATTATTGCAGTGAAGCTAAAATAATGGGATGCAGAAATATAAAGTTTAATATAGGCCATTATAGCTCTATCACCAACCAAGATATTAATAAAATTAATAGTCTATCTGAAAGCGATTCCATTAATTTTACAATAGAAAATAATATAAATGAGGCTGAAGGAAAATCTAAAAAAATCAAAAGCTTCATGGATGAATGTAAACGACTAAATCTGAAAATTAAATGCACTTTTGATGTGGGAAATTGGGTTTGGCAAAATGAAGATCCAGAAGAAAATGCCCAATTGCTAAAAGATGAAGTCACATATATTCATTTAAAAGATGTAGGCATTGAAAATGGACCCAAAGCTGTGCTGCTTGATGAAGGAGTTATCCCTTGGAAAAGGATATTGAGGGTATTTAAGGATGATTTGCCTGTGGCAATAGAATACCCATGTTATCCCGATCCAATATCAATACTTAAAAGCGAAATACAAAAATTATTAACTGTTTAAAATTTAAAAATAATACAAGGAGGTGTGATTTCTCAATAGTTATCTAAACTGTTAAAAAAATTTATTTACTAAAGGGGGAAATAATAATGTCACTAAACGTATTAATAGGAATTTTATTATTAATTACTTACTTCGGTTTAATTGCTTATGCTGCAAAGGGCGGTAACTTAATGTTGGGCTTTCTGGTAATGGCAATAGTATGGGTTGCTTTAGGTGCATTAGGTGGAAAAATAACATGGGAAGTAGCTCAGACACAAGTATTCCAGGGAGGACCAGAGAGCTGGGGAGCAACAGCAGTAGTAGTTATTTTCGGTAGCTGGTTTGGCAGAGTACTTGTAGAAACAGGTATTGCAGCCTCAATTATTAGAAAAACAGTTGAGCTTGGAGGAGACAAGCCACTTATTACTACAGTATTATTGTCAGTTGTAACTGGACTTATATTTACAAGTACATTCGGTGCAGGCGCAGTTGTAGCAATAGGTGTAATAGTACTGCCTATACTTCTTTCACTTGGAGTTCCAAAACCTCTTGCAGTAAGTTCATACTTGATGTCAGTTGGTTCTGGTATGTATGTTAACTTAGTATTATTTAAACAAATGCAGGGAATATTCAAAGGTTTCAAATATGATAACAACTATCTTAAATTTGGTTTTGCAGCAATGGCAGTGCAGCTAATTGTTATAATAGTAATGCTAGCTGTAAGACTTAGAAAAAGTGCAGTTAACCACGCATGGGCAGCTCAAGCAAGAACTGCATCAACGGGTTCACAAAGTGCACCTGGTATTGCATTAATTACTCCAATTATGGCAGCCAATACCAGCATTCATAGTTGCTGTTTTCTATGCATTGTTTGTTTGCGGAAAAATTAAATCCTATAAAGATTGTGAAAAAATTGTTACTAAAACATTTTATGACGGCGTTGTAGATGTAGCTTCATTACTTGGATTCTTGTTCATACTTCCTATGTTTAACAAAGTAGCCGGCTTAGATGCAGGATTTTTCCAGGCAATACTGGGAGGAGTAATGCCAAAGAGCGCATTAGTACTTTGTATAGCATTTGCAATTATAGCACCACTTGGATTGTTCCGTGGACCTTTAACAGTATTTGGTGCTGGTTCTGCAACACTTGGAATATTAAATGCTCTTGGAATTTACACAAGTACTCTTTTATTCCCTTTAATCTATATACCTACAATTACAATGAATATTTCATGCTGCCCAACTCAATCTTGGAACTTATGGGCACTTAACTACTCTAAGGTAAGCGTAAAAGAATTCCTAAAATCCGGAGTATTCTGGGGCTGGGTAATTTGTATCATAAATACTATATTAGTATATTTTATGTATGTAAAATAGCAATTAGGTAATGGTCTGCAGAAAGTATTCTGCAGACCAAATTAAAAATTGCAGCAGGATAGCTGCATGGGAGGAATTAATGATGGGAAAAAAAGCAATTCGTGTTGGAATAGATGTTGGAGGTACACATACAAAAGCTGTAGCTATAGATAATGAAACCCATGAAATAATAGGTAAGGCATCTGTAATGACAACTCACGACCATGAATTAGGAGTTTCAGCAGGGGTAGTTGAAGCCTTTGAGAGATGTCTGACAGCTAATAACATTGATCCTGAAGATGTAATATTTATAGCTCATAGTACTACCCAGGCAACTAATGCACT
>JAQSXU010000012.1 GCA_029256485.1 Clostridiaceae bacterium | reverse complement strand
ATAATGCATTAAAGTTCTTACATTGTGTCTTTGCAAAATATCTAATCTTCAAAGATTTTTGTGAAGTCACAATGTATTAGAACCTTTGCATTATATATACTTAATTTTTTATTTTAAAAATGTATATATTTTTAAACCTCTTGGTTATATAATATAGTAAAGAAATTTTAGGAGGGATTTAATGTGTCATACAATGTCGCAATAGTCGGTGCTACTGGAATGGTCGGCAGAAAATTTATTGAGGTATTAGAACAACATAACTTTCCAGTTAATAATCTTTATCTCTTTGCATCTTCCAGGTCAGCTGGCAGTGCAGTAAAATTTAATGGTAAAGATATAATTGTTGAAGAATTAAAAGAGGATAATATTAAGGATAAAAAAATTGATTTTGCCTTATTTTCTGCAGGCGGAGATATAAGTAAATCATTTGCAAAAATATTTGTTTCCTATGGAGCTACAGTTATAGATAACAGCAGTGCATGGAGAATGGATCCTGAAGTACCTTTAGTAGTACCTGAAGTTAATTCTGAAGATATAAAATGGAATAAGGGCATAATAGCTAATCCAAACTGTTCTACAATACAAGCTGTTGTTGCTCTTAAGCCTTTATATGATAAATATGGTATAAAGAGAATTGTGTACTCCACTTATCAAGCTGTTTCTGGAGCTGGTATGGGTGGATATAAAGACTTGGTAGAAGGAAATAAAGGATTACCTCCAAAAAAATTTCCTTATGCTATATCAGGTAATATTCTGCCTCACATTGATGTGTTTACAGAAGATGGTTATACAAAAGAAGAGCTTAAGATGATAAATGAAACTAGAAAAATTCTTCACAATGATAATTTAAAAATCACTGCTACAACAGCCAGGGTTCCAGTTGTTTACGGACATAGTGAAAGTATAAATGTTGAGCTGAACAACCCATTTGAAATTAGCCAAATTTTTAATTTGTTAAAAACTTCCCCAGGTATTGTATTAAAAGATGATGTTAAAAATCTTGTATATCCTATGCCAATTGATGCAGCAGGCACTGATGAAGTATATGTGGGAAGAATCAGAAGAGATTTTAGTGTTGACAATGGTATAAATCTCTGGGTTGTTGCTGACAACATCAGAAAGGGAGCTGCTTCAAATGCAGTTCAAATCGCAGAATATATAATTAATGGAAAATAATTACTTATAATTTTAATTATTAAAATTATTCAGTATAATTAATTAAATAATTAAGAGGTGATTTTGTGAGCATTTTTAAAGGAAGCGGAGTTGCCATAATAACTCCCTTCAATGAAAATGGAGTAAATTTTGATAAACTAAAGGAATTAATAGAAATACAAATTAAGAATGGTACAGATGCAGTGATTATTTGCGGTACAACTGGAGAAGCTTCTACTATGACAGAACAGGAGAGAAAAGATGCAATAAAATTTACAGTTGACACTGTAAACAAAAGGATCCCTGTAATTGCCGGTACTGGAAGCAACAATACGGCTGCAGCAATAAACTTCAGCAAATGGGCGGAAAGCGCAGGTGCAGATGGTCTGTTAGTTATTACTCCATATTATAATAAAACTACACAAAAGGGACTTATTGAACACTTTAAGGCAATAGCAATTAGTGTATCCCTTCCAATAATAATATACAACGTACCATCTAGAACAGGACTTAATATATTTCCTGAAACACTTCTTAAGCTTGTTAATACCTGCAAAAACATTGCAGCCGTAAAAGAAGCCAGCGGAAATATAAGCCAAATTGCACAAATAAAAGCCTTATGCGGTGATAAATTAGATATTTATTCAGGAAATGATGATCAAATCATTCCAATCCTGGCTCTTGGAGGTATAGGTGTAATTTCTGTTTTAGCAAATATAATTCCTGCTGAAGTTCATGAGATTTGTGATTTATATTTAAATGGGCACACAAATGAAGCTCTGAAAATTCAACTAGACACTTTAGCTTTGACAAATTCTTTATTTATTGAAACAAACCCTATTCCTGTTAAAACTGCAATGAATTTAATGGGCATGGAAGTTGGAAACTTAAGACTACCTTTATGTGAAATGACAGATAAGGGACTTGCAACTTTAAAGACAGAACTTAAGAATTATAAACTAATTTAGGAGGTTACAGTCCATGGTAAGAATAATTTTAAATGGCTGCAACGGAAAGATGGGAAAGGTTATTACAAACCTTGCAAATAATTCTGAAAATCTTACCATTGCCGCTGGAGTTGACAGGGATGAAAATAGTTCTACTTTCCCTGTATTTAATAATATTAATATGTGTAATATAGAAGCTGATGTGATCCTTGATTTTTCAAGGCCTGATGCACTAAATAGCTTAATTGCATATGCAGAGTCTAAAAATATTCCATTAATTCTATGTACTACAGGTTATACAGATGAGCAGCTTTCAATAATTAAAACTGCTTCAAATAAAATTCCACTTTTTAGATCTGCAAACATGTCTATTGGAATTAATGTAATAAATAATATTTTAAAAAATATAAGTGCACAATTATATGGAGACTTTGATATTGAAATAGTAGAAAAACATCACAATCAAAAAGTAGATTCTCCAAGCGGAACAGCTTTATTACTTGGTAATACAATAAGAGATTCTATAAAAGAAGAAACTGTTTATGTCAATGGCAGAGATGGAATTTCTAAAAGAAAGCATAATGAAATTGGAGTCCATGCTATAAGAGGCGGATCTATTGTAGGTGAACATGAAATTATTTTTGCCGGACAAGGAGAAACCATAGAAATAAAACACACTGCAATATCCAGAGAGGTTTTTGCAGTAGGTGCTTTAAAGGCCTGCCAATTTATGTGCGGTAAAAAACCAGGATTTTATTCAATGGACGACGTTATAAAAACTAAATAACAAAGAATAGATAACAAAGAACAAATCAGGATGATTTTCGGCATTATGCCGAAAATCTTCTTTTTTATATTAGTCAGCTTTTCGCCTAAGGGTGAAAAGCATCATTATTTGATCTTTAGTCTTTATTCTTTGTTATTTAAAAGAAATTTTTCCATTCTGTCACAGCATTCTTTAAGTTGTTCCATACCGTAGGCATAAGAAATCCTGAAGTACCCTTCTCCGCCTTTTCCAAACGCAGACCCAGGAACAGCTGCTACCAGTGCTTCCTGAAGCATTCTTTCACAAAATTCTTCGCTGCAGCTGAATTTATCACTTATCTTAGGGAACATATAAAAAGCACCCTGAGGCAAATTAACTTCAATGCCCATTTTAATTAATCTTTCATACATATAATCTCTTCTTTTTTTGAATTCTCTGCACATAGCCTCTGCATCCTGAAGGCAATATTTCAATCCGGCTAAGGCTCCCCACTGAACTATTGAAGGAGCACAGGATACATTATATTGATGAACCTTCATAATCCCCTTCATTAAATTTTCATCTGCACATACATAGCCCAATCTTAATCCAGTCATGGAAAACATTTTAGAAAATCCGCTTACTAAGATTACTTTATCTCTAATTTTGCTGTTTTGCGCTACTGAATAATATTGGCTGTCAAATATTATGGAACCATACATTTCATCTGTTACCACTATAATATCCCTGTCTTTCACCAGCTCTGCAATTTTATCTCTCTGTTGTTTTGATAAAATTGCACCTGTTGGGTTACATGGATATGAAATAACCAGCACTTTAGGATTTTCAGCATCAATAAGCTGTGACAGGCTTTTTATATTCACAGTAAAGTCTTTTTCTAAATCATAGTTTAAAACTTTTCCTCCAAAAAATTTTACACAGCTTTCATAAGCTGGATATGCAGGAGTTGGGATAAGCACTTTATCTCCGCTGTTAATTAATGCTCCAAATACATCCATAAGACCTTCACTGCCGCCAATGGTTAAACATATTTCATCAGCCTTATACTCAATTGAATTACTTTTTAAATAATTGCTTATTTCTATCCTAAGCTCTTCAATACCAGCATTGGAAGTATAGGTGGTCTTATTTTCATTTATGGCTTTAATCATTGCCTCTTTTACTTTTTCTGGTACAGGTAAATCAGGCTGACCAAGGGTAAGTGAAACAGCATTTTTGTACTCAGATACTTTGTTAAAGAACTTCCTTATACCTGATATTTCAATATTATTTACATTATTAGACATTAGTTGATCAAATTTATTTTTATCCATGAAATAATATTCTCCCTTTTCAATGGGAAACGATACGTAAACTTAACTTATACATGTTAAAAATAGTGAATCATCAACACTTTTTTAACATGCATAAGTTACTAGTTGAAGTTGTTTCCCAATAATATATATATTATAACCTATATAATTTCATTTAGTAAATCACTATTTCATCGAGCAAAAATCCCGATGCTTCTACGGGTTTTTGAGAAGTTCAAATAGCAGATTTACTTTGAAACTTATATAATTTCATTTAGTAAATCACTAAAAAAAATAGTATTACCCCTTTAAATTGCTAAATTTATTTATTATAATAATATTATTCATTGTAAGTAAATTTTGTAATAATATGTTGAAATATATAATAAAGGAGGTAATATTATGGAATTGAATTTAACTGATCCTTATGAAATAGCTAAGTTTATTAAAGAATCTAAAAAAGCCACACCAGTAAAAGCTTATGTAAATGGAGACTTGTCTTCTTGTGACTTTGGTAATATTGAAAATTACTGTTGTGAAAATTTTAATATTCTATTTGGTGAAAGCGATGAGGTTTCTGAATTTTTATTAAAGAACAAAGATAAAATTAAAAAATTTAGATTAGAACAAGACAGGAGAAATTCTGCAATACCACTTTTAAATTTACTTAATGTTGATGCCAGAATTGAACCAGGTGCAATAATTAGAGACAGGGTAACCATTGGCAAAAACGCCGTAATTATGATGGGAGCTGTAATAAATATAGGTGCTGAAATAGGCGACGGAACCATGGTTGATATGAATGCGGTAGTTGGTGCCAGAGGAAAACTTGGCAAAAGAGTTCACTTAGGTGCAGGTGCGGTTGTTGCAGGTGTACTTGAACCGCCAAGTAAGTCACCTTGTGAAATTGGCGATGATGTTTTGATAGGAGCAAATTCTGTTATACTTGAAGGAGTAAAGGTTGGTAATGGATCTGTTGTAGCAGCAGGTTCTGTAGTAATAGAGGATGTTCCAGAAGGAGTTGTGGTAGCTGGTACACCAGCTAAAATAATTAAATCTGTAGATGTTAAGACAAAGGATAAAACCAAAATTTTAGATGATTTAAGAAAATAAATACAAATCCCAGTAATTTATCCATTAAGATATTTACTGGGATTTTGTTTAAACTATATCATATACCTGTTCTTTTTCTGCTTCATCTTCAATGTTGTAATTGCTGCTCTCAGCTTCATTTGTGCCTTCCTCACATTTGACTTCTTCAATTTCGTCACTGTTTTCTTTGCTCACCTTCTCCATTTTTGAAATGGAAACCTCGTATGCTATCTTTTTAATAACTTCACTGTCTGTAACCTTCTTTTGATATTCTCTGCTTTGAAGTCTTCCCCATATTCTTATATTGTCTCCAACTGCTAAATCATTGCAGAATCTTGAGTTTCTTCCCCAAGCTATGGTTGGAATATAATCTGATTTATTATATGCACGGTTAACAGCTATTAGCATATCTGCAATTTCTCTTCCAAAAGGAGTTGTCCTATACACTGGTTCTTTACAAATATATCCATCAAGAAATATCTGATTTGGATTTTTACTCTTTTCAATACAATATTGAATGTTTCTTGCAAATACAGTTAATATGAGCCTGTTAGCTCCATCTACAAACTTATTATAAGACCTTAATTGTCCATCAATAGCTAATTCTGAACCTATACTTATGTTCATTCCACCAATTAATCTTTCAGAAACAGTTATTAGCAAAATGTCCTTTGCTTCACTAAGTCTTGGTACCTCAAAGTAGAATGTATAAAATCCTTCTCCATACATTTCGTGACTAAAAGCGAGCTCTGATTGAACCTTCCCCTCTAAATTGTTTAGCATTAAATTGTCCATTGTACCCCCTCTTTCCCTTGGTTTCTTAAAACTTTTATACAACATATATCTATTCCCATGGAATTAAAAATATACTAAGTAAATTATTTTTCTATTATCTTTTTTCTTAAGTAATCTATATCTATTCCTTCTATTAAAGAAATTGTAATTAATGCAATAGCAGCATATATTTCGTCTTCATTATGATATTCTCCCTGAATTTGGATTTCTATTGGCTCCAGCATTCCTAAAGAATTATTATTTAAATTTCTCTGAAGGCAATAAATTAAATGACAGTCTTCATCGCTGACACTGGAAATAGTAACCGTATTTTTATTCCCATAGCCATAAGTAATAATATTTCCATAAATATTGGTATTTATTTTTTTATCACTTAGGTTGTCAACATTTACTAAACAGTAACTGCAATTCAAGTTTTCAAGTTTTGTTTTTATATTATTATTTACAATAATATAATTGTAAACCCCATTATTTTTCACAAGGCTGCATGGAACTACCTCTAAATTTAAATTTAATTTATTTATTAAAAAATTTATACTTTGGGTAAACTCTGCGCTGTCTTCTAAAATAACTACAGTGTTCATACTACCAACTCCCGCTTAACAAATACTTAAGGTTAGTTTTAACTGCAGTTAATTTTTTATACTGACCAAATTGCCCTTTCAACTATGCTCTTCCATTATAATACAAATGCATTATATTTTTCAATATTTTACAGTATAAAATTCCAAATTTGATTACTTTTGTTCAAATTGCCTTCCTGTACTATCAATATAATAATTATCTTTATAAATTAAATCCCCTGCTTTTACAAAAGTATAGCCTGAACTTCTCAGCTTTTCTATTATTCTGGGCAATGTTTTAGGAGTATTATTGCCATAATTGTGAAAAAGCAATATAGACCCATTTTGGGTTTTCTTTATGATTCGTTTATATTCTATTTCTTCACCCTGCTGCATCCAGTCTATACTGTCCGCATCCCACTGAACGCAGTAATGGTTAGTGGCTTCAATAGTACTTATAACTAAATCATTATAGGTTCCTTCAGGACATCTGACTAATATGGGTTTTTCTCCAGTTATTTTTTCCAGCACATTATCATTTTTATTTATTTCCTGAACTATTCTATCTCTTGAAACCATTGTAAAGTCAGGGTGCTTATAGGAATGATTACCTATTTCATGCCCTCTTGCATATATCTCCTTTACCAATTCTTTATTTTCCTCTGCCCAGGCACCAACAATAAAAAATGTACATTTTATGTGATACTTATCAAGAATGTCCAATATTTCCCTTGTATGATCTGATCCCCAGCTTACATCAAAAGTTATAGATACTTTTTTATCACTAGTATCAACACTGTATATTGGCAGTTTCCTTTTTATACTCATAAATGTACCAGTATTTTTATAATTAAATATTATTGAAGATGCCGCTCCTATAAATAGCAATATTAAAACTGCAATTATTTTTTTAATTTCTTTACTCACAGACTTTTACACCCCTAAACTGATTTATTAACCTTGCAAAAATTATATAACATTCTGTTGGGCACAATGTAACAATTTTAATGCAAAGTATCTATTTAACTATAATGCGTTAGTTTGATTATTATTCCATTTTGTTTAATATTTTTCAGTATAAACCTTAGAAGAAAGTACAAACTATATGTACAATATTTACATAAAGGAGGATTTTATTATGGCACTTGGAGAATCTGGTAATGGTAGAACTCAATTAGTCCCTGATGTACATCCACTGCTTGATAATATGAAATATGAAATTGCTGAAGATTTAAATTTAGGAGTTCATCAAGGTTCTGAAGATTACTGGGGTAAAGTAACTTCCCAAAACTGCGGCAGAGTTGGAGGAGAGATGGTTAAACGTCTCATTTCCAAAGCTGAGAATGATTTAGTTCATGGTAAATAATAAAAAATTGCACCTTTCTTGGTGCAATTTTTTATTTTGTTTCATAATATCCATACTATATGTTATAATAATTAAAGAAAAATTTATGAAACATTTTCTGTGGAGGTTGAATAATGTTTGAAGATACTTTAGAATTAGCTGAAAACAAGCTTCTACTTTTATATATATTTAGTAAAATGAAATTTTCTGTATCTAATAATCAAATTACTCAAATAATACTTGAAAATAACTTTATCAATTATTTTACCTTACAGCAATATATGACGGAACTGGTTGCCACTAATTTTATAGCAACTCTTGAAGAAGATAATAAACATAAATACATAATTACTGACAAGGGTAAAAAAGTTCTTTCTTTATTTGAAGATAGAATATCCAAGGATAAATTAGATCAAATAGACAACTATTTAAAAAAACAAATGGAAAATATAAAAAAAGAGGTAACTTGCACCGCCGATTATACCATTGATGATAGAAATAACTTTGTTGTTGATTTAAAAGCTTTGGAAAACGACTCTTTATTGATAGATTTAAAGGTTTCAGTTGGTTCCAATAAGCAGGCAAGAGAACTTTGTACAAAGTGGAAAAGTAATTCTTCAAAGCTTTATAATGAAATAATTAATATTTTAATTAATGAGTAGCTAATATCATACCTGTGGGTTCACCGCCTATGGGTATGATTTTTTTATCCTCACTAAAAATATTTACTCTCATAAGCAAATTATTATAGTTGTCTCCAACATAAATAAATTTATCATATTTGATTATTCCCCGAGGCATACCCCCAATATTTATTTTCTTTATTACCTCATAATAATTAATATCAAGTACACTTATTGAACCCTCTCCAAAGTTTGAAACAAAGCAGTATTTTTCATCACAGAGCATATCCACAGGGCAGTTTCCCACTGTGATTCTATATATCATTTTGAAATTTTTTAGAGAGATTAATCCAATACTTCCTCTATAATCTGATCCAATATTACTTTCACAAACAAGTATATATTTGTTGTCAACAGTGAATATTGCCTTTGTAGGGTATGAACCAACTTTGATACTTTTGGTCTCCTCATTATTATGACAATCAATAAGTGTTAAGCTGTCATTTTCCATATTAGATACAAGTAAAATGCCTTTTTCTCTATTAATTACAATGCTGTGGGGTAGATTACCACAGGGAATTTCTTCGGTTATTTTATTCTTTATTAAATCAAATACTACCACATTGTTAGATTCTCCGCATATGATGTAAGCATTATTCTCATATACAACTACATCATTACAATGCATGCCTATGAAGTACTTTGATTCCTCTCTCCCTAGATTTGTATCTATAATAGAAATATTATTACTATAACTATTAGCAGTTATTACCTTATCATTATATTCACATATTCCATGAGGTCCAATTCTATCCAATCCGATGAAGTATTACAAACATATATATAATTCATATGAATCTAACCTCCTCTAAAATATACTATGAAAATTACATAATAAAGTTAATAAAAATCAGTAAAAATTTTAATTATATATTAAATGCCCGTATTTAAATAATATTGAAAAATATGCCCATATAGGGTATAATCTATTATGTTTATGAAACACATATAACTTGATGGTGAGGTGATAATATGTACAGCTATAATCCTACTGGAGTTTGTTCAAGAACTGTTAATTTTGATATTGTTGATAACAAAGTGGTTAAAGTTAATTTTTTAGGCGGCTGTGAAGGGAATTTACAGGGAATAGCTTCTTTAATAGAAGGTATGGACATTAATGAAGCAATTAAGAGATTAAAGGGAATTAAATGTGGTTCAAAAGCAACTTCTTGTCCAGATCAATTGGCCAAAGCTTTGGAACTTTATAATAAATAACAAAGATTAAATAACAAATAACAATTAATGTTGTTTTGCCTTTGGGCAAAACTTAAATTTAAGATTTTCAGCCAAAGCTGAAAATCTACATTATTTAATCTTTAATCTTTGATCTTTGTTATTTAAAAAGGAGTGTTCAAAAACTACTATTAAAGTAGTTTTGAAACACTCCTTTTTATTGTTTTTCTCATATCACCTATCATATATAATGATCCGCTGACAAGAATCAAGTCGCCTTTTTCACCATATGAAACTGCCTTTTTCAGAGCTTCTTCATAATCATCCATGTTCTCGCAGCTGCTGTTATAATTCAAAATTATATCCTTAAGTTTACCTGAGCTCTCTGCTCTGGAATTATGCGGGCTTACTGTTATTATTTTATCTGCCATTGGAGCAATTTTTCCAACCATGGCGTCAATTTGTTTATCCGCTAAAATTCCTAAAATTAAAATAATTTTGTTATAATTGAAATACTTCTTAACACTATCTGTGAGCTTTGTAATTCCATCAATATTATGCGCTCCATCAATTACTATAAATGGGTCTTTACTCATTACTTCCAGTCTGCCAGGCCATTTTACTTTACTCAATGCAGATTCCATATTGTTTTTTTGTAATTTTACTGCACCTGCCTCAAGCAATTGCTCTGCTGCGCATATTGCAGTAGCACAATTAAGAAGCTGGTGTTTTCCCAAAAGCGATAATTTAATATGATAAGTATCCTTATTGGTTTTTACCACTATTGATTGTGTAAAATCACTGTTCAGAGGATTTATTTCATTTTCATAAGCCACTGAGTTTTTATTTACTTTAATTATTTTGCTGTTCATTATTAATGCTGTGCTTTCTATAACCTGTTCTGCCTCAGGCTCCTGAGGATAAAGCACCAATGGTATATTCTTTTTAATTATTCCAGCCTTTTCATGTGCAATTTCTCCCAATGTATCCCCTAGAATTTTCATGTGATCATAGCTAATAGATGCAATTACACTAACCAATGCTCCAAATCCATTTCCTGCTGTAAGTACATTGGTGGAATCTAATCTTCCTCCAAGACCAACCTCTATAACAGCATAGTCAACCTTCATTTTATTAAAGTAGCAGAACATGGCGCAGGTTATAATTTCAAATTCTGTGGGATTATCATAGCCTTCCTGTAATACCTTTTCTACGGCTTTTGCCACCCGTGTTATTACATCCGCCAGATCATCTTTAGGAATATTATTGCCATTTACTTGAATTCTCTCTTCGAATTCTTCCAGATAAGGCGATGTATACATACCAACCTTATATCCGGCTTCCCTCAGCATTGTACTAATCATCACTGTGATTGAGCCCTTCCCATTAGTGCCAGCAATGTGTACACATTTTAGTTTTTTATGAGGATCCCCCAGATACTCCAGCAGCTTTTCAGTTCTTGTAAGTCCTAGGTTGCTCCCAAATTTAGCTGTATCATTTATATACTCCATGGCTTCATGATAATTCATTTGCAACACGCCCCCAATATGAAAATTTTTACTTTAAGCCTTGTAATCTTTGAAGAACAGCTTTCAGCATTTCCTTATATTTTTCACCCTTAGCTTTTTCTTCATATACTACTGATTCAGGAGCTTTTGATACAAATTTTTCATTTGACAATTTGCTTTCTACTCTTTTAATTTCATTCTCAAGTTTTTCTTTTTCCTTATTTAATCTTTCTAATTCCTTTTCCTTGTCTATTAAATCAAATAAAGGAATAAATATTTCTCCTGCTGTGGTAACTACTGAAACTGCATTTTCAGGTACCTGTTCTTTAGAATTTAAAAATTCTACTGAACTGGCAGATGCTAATTTTTCAAAATAAACTTTTCCTGCTTGAAAAGCTGACTTAGATGCACTTTCCGTAATGTATGCCATTATCTTAGCCTTTCTGGATGGAGGAACATTCATTTCTGTTCTAACATTTCTAATAGACTTTATGGCCTCAATTATATATTCCATTTCCTTTTCAGATTTTTCATTATGAAGTGCTTCCTCATATTCCGGCCATTTTGATATTGTTATGGATTCATATTGTTTTTCCAGATGAACATAAATTTCCTCTGTAATAAATGGCATTGTTGGATGAAGAAGCTGCAATCCAATAGTTAATACCTTGTTTAATACATTATAGGCAACACCCTTTGCCTCTTCATTATCGCCATACATAACTGGTTTTACAAGTTCTATGTACCAGTCACAGAATTCTCCCCACATAAAGTCATATACTTTTTGTGAAGCTATTCCCAATTCATATTTATCTATATTTTCAGTAACTTCCTTTAATATAGTATTTGCTCTGGATAGTATCCACTTATCAGCTAAAGAGTAATTATTACAGCTTTTGTATTTTTCCATAAGATCTTTGTCTAAATTCATAAGTACAAATCTTGATGCATTCCAGATCTTGTTGGCAAAATTTCTTGCTGCCTCCACTTTTTCTTCATAGAATCTTATATCGCTGCCTGCAGCATTTCCTGTAATCAGCATAAATCTCAATGCATCTGCTCCATATTTATCAATTATATCCAATGGATCTACACCATTACCTAGAGATTTTGACATCTTCCTGCCCTGAGAATCTCTTACTATTCCATGTATCAGCACAGTTTCAAATGGAACTTCTCCCATGTTATGAATGCCTGAGAATATCATTCTAGCCACCCAGAAGAATATAATATCATAGCCTGTTACCAAAGTTGATGTTGGATAAAAATATTTTAAATCTTCTGTATTGTCAGGCCATCCTAATGTGGAAAACGGCCATAGTGCTGATGAGAACCAGGTATCAAGTACATCCTTATCCTGATTTAGGTTATTACTTCCGCAATCATCACATTTTTCTGGTGCATCTACTGATACTATAACCTTCCCACAGTCCTTGCAATACCAAACCGGTATTCTATGTCCCCACCACAGCTGTCTTGAAATACACCAATCTTGAATATTTTCCATCCAGTTAAAATATATTTTTTCAAATCTCTCTGGAACAAACTTTGTTTCCTTATTTCTTACAGCTTCTATAGCTGGTTTTGCCAGGCTTTCCATTTTTACAAACCATTGTTTTGAAACCATAGGCTCTACAACTGTGCCGCATCTGTCATGACATCCAACATTATGGCTGTGCTCTCTTACATTAACAAGGAGTCCTTGTTCTTTTAAATCTGAAACTATTAATTTTCTTCCTTCATATCTGTCCAATCCGTCATACTTTGTTCCTGGCTGTCTGATAGTTCCATCCTCATTCATCATTATGATTTCATCAAGGTTATGTCTCTTTCCAACTTGATAATCATTTGGGTCATGAGCTGGAGTTATTTTAACTGCACCTGTTCCAAACTCCATATCCACATAATCATCAGCTATTATTGGGATTTCTCTATTTACCAATGGAAGTATTAATTTTTTTCCAACTAAATGAGTATATCTTGAATCATTTGGATTTACTGCAACTGCTGAGTCGCCAAGCATAGTTTCTGGTCTAGTGGTAGCTATTTCTAAAAATTCGTTGCTTCCTACTACAGGATATTTAATGTGCCAGAAATGTCCTTCCTGCTCACTGTATTCAATTTCAGCATCTGACAAGGCTGTTTTACATTTTGGACACCAGTTAATCAATCTGTTTCCCTGATAAATTAACCCCTCATTATATAATTTCACAAATACTGCCTTAACGGCTTTATCCAGCTTGTCATCCATGGTAAAACTTTCTCTTGTAAAATCTGCAGAGCATCCCATCTTCTTTAACTGTTTTCTGATTCTTTCTCTGTATTCATCAGTCCACTGCCATACCTTTTCCAGGAAGGCTTCTCTGCCCATTTCCTTTTTCTTAAGTCCGCTTTTAAGAAGTTCATTTTCTACTTTAACTTCAGTTGCAATGCTGGCATGGTCCTCTCCTGGCAGCCATAAAGTGCTGTAACCCTGCATTCTTTTTACTCTTATTAAAAAATCCTGCATAGCGTTATCCAGGGCATGACCTAGATGCAGCTTTCCTGTAATATTAGGAGGAGGCATCATAATTGTGTATGGCTTTTTATTTTTATCCACTTCAGCAGTGAAATATTTCTTTTCCTGCCACCATTCATATATTCTGTCTTCAAATTCCTTTGGGTCATAGGTTTTGTTAATATTCTTTGAGTCTTCCATTTTTGTACCCCTTTCAAATAATTTCATCTAGTAAATCATTATTTAAGCAAGTAAAATAACGATGTTTCTACGTTTTTTACGAAGCTTAAATAATAGATTTACTTTGGAAGTATAATTTCATCTAGTAAATAATTTCATTTGTTATTAAAATAATTTTGAACAATAAAAAGAGCCTTCATCCATAAAAGGACGAAGACTCGCGGTACCACCTTTTTTCCTGCATTCTAGATAAACAACTTCAACTATTAGCTTATACATGCTCAAAAACTGTTGAAGATTCAGTATTTTGACCCATTTATAAGCTAAGTTTACGTATTGTTTATCTTAGATAAACAACTTCAACTATTAGCTTATACATGCTCAAAAACTGTTGAAAAATCAGTATTTTGACCCATTTATAAGCTAAGTTTACGTATTGTTTATCTTACCAGGCTCTTAATAAATAACGATTAAGAAAACCGTCTTTACTTACTAAACAGCAATTAACTGTGATTCTGTAAAGATGCTCCAAAGCTACCTTCAAGACCTTCCATATAGAAAGTTTTTCAGCCAATGAACTTTCCTCTCTTTATACTTTAAATCTCTACTCCTCTTCTTCTCAGCAACATAACTATTACATTTTAACTATATTATAACCTTAATATAAAAACTGTCAAGAAGTATCTAAAAAAACTAAGGTTTTTTAGATAAATAACAAAGATTAAATAACAAAGAACAATTAATGTTGTTTTGCCTTAGGCAAAACTTAAATTTAAAATTTTCAGCCAAAGCTGAAAATCTACATTATTTAATCTTTGATCTTTAATCTTTATTCTTTGATTTAAGTCTTTGATCTTTATTCTTTATTCTTTTAAATAAAGTGTCTGCATTCATTTGCACATTGTCTGCAAGTATCTGCACAGGTTTGACAGTGCTGATCCTGAAACATATCGCATTCAGTAGCACATCTCTCACAAATTTCAGCACACAAACTGCATACTTCCTTTATACTTCCGCTTTCTCTTGACATAAAGCAGGCTGCTGTTGTGCAGATTTCAGCACAATCCTGAAGAGTTTTAATACAATTTGTTCTTTCCTTAACATCCTTTTCTAACAAGCAAAGATTAAAACATTCCTCACATATCTGGGTACATTTAGCACATGAATCTATACATATCTGATGAGGATTTCCATTTTTCATAAGCGATAAAGGTAGCAAATCCATTGTTGCATTCATATCTATATCCTCCTTTATAAATTATAACTGCCAATTTATTTTTTACTCATCACTTAAAAAATATTCAATCATATAATATTTAAGGATATATTTCTAGGAGGAAAGCAATGAATGAAGATTTAAACAAATGTCCCCCTACATTAAATACAACAAGAATTTGCGGTACTGATTCTGTAAATATGGCTGTAGAAATTTCCAAAATTGGTTTCTCTAGTATGAAGCCAAATGCTGTCATATTAGTAAATAAAAATGAGATTTTTGATGGCATTGCAGCTGCTTCATTAGTTCACTTCCCTATAAACGCCACCATATTATTTACAGATGGAAAAAGGTTAAGCAGAGAAACATTAACCGAAATAAATAGGTTATGTCCAAAGGGTTACAAAGGTATCCAGGTAATTTTAGTTGGAAATATTTCTAAAAATGTTTCATTAGAATTAAATCAATATGGTTTAAAAAACCATCATATAACTGGCAGTAATCATTATGAAACTGCCTGCAAAATACCTGGTGAAAGAAAAGAATTTAAAAATATACTTATTATATCTGGTGAAGATTACTCTGAGGGCATTATGGCCCCCTATTGGTCTGCACATCATGGAGATCCCATTTTATTTGTACAGAGAGACAATATCCCATCCTGCACAATAGAAGCTATTAGAAAAATCCATGATATTAATATTTACATTGTAGGTTCAGTTAAAACAGTATCGAAGGCCGTTGAGGAAACTCTTTCTCAATTGCCAAATGTAAAACACCTGGATAGAATTCAGGGTGAAAGCTCCTATGATATTGCCGTTAATTTTGCAAAATACAAAGATGATAAAGGGGACTTTGGATGGGGCAGAAATTATAGAGAAGGTCATGCTTTTACCTTTGGTACATTAAATCATCCTATGGAGACTATTGCTGGTGCATTATTTGCTCACATGGGTAAACATGCCCCGCTCCTGTTAACTAAAGAGCAAATGGTACCTTCTTCAGTTAAAGACTATATTAAATCCATTAAGCCCATGCCTCCAAAGAAAATGCCTATGCCTCCATTCATGCATGGATTTATTCTTGGAGATATTTCAAATATTAGTTATAGTACACAGGTAGCAATTGAAGAAGCTCTTTCAATTGACCATGAAATGTAATAAAATTTTATATATATAATGCAAAGGTTCTAATACATTGTGACTTCACAAAAATCTTTGAAGATTAGATATTTTGCAAAGACACAATGTAAGAACTTTATTGCATTATATATATTTAAGTGTTAATAATTTTTATCAAAATAATAGAGGAAATTTGTTATCTGCCAAAGCTTCTCTTTTTTTTAACTTGTAACAAATATAGTTATCTGGCTGATTTAATCCAAATTATTGAACTATAATTTTTCCATACATTCCTTTTGATGCATGACCTGGATACTGGCATATATAATAAAATCCCCCATGATAATTTGCTGTGAAGGATGTTGATGCTGCATAAAAATTCCCATTTACTGAATTAGGAATAGGATTTATAAAACTCCCAGGATACACTCCACCCTGTACATATGAATTTGATCTGTAGGTCCCATTTCCTCCCATCATTCCGTATCCATTAAATCCAGTTTCTCCTCTATTATAGTTACTTGTTGTAGTCTCATTATCATTGAAATTATTCACTGCTTTAGTAATTTCATTTCTCCCAAAATAAATAAAAATGCCCTGAATTCAGGACATTTTATTAGATAACAGTTCAATTATTTCTTCTAGTTTTTTTCCTTCCCCGTCGCTTTTAGAAACATTTTTTACATAGTTATGTAAATATTCATTTAATAAAATTAAATCGGCCTTTCTTAAAAGGGTTTCAGTTTCAATAATTTTATTTGATATATATACATAATATGTTTCTTCATTCAGCATTTTTATAATTTCTTCAATTTGCTCTCTTGAATTTACCAATATCTGAAATGCACTTTTTTGTTTTTCCTCCATACCCTTCCTCCTTTGTCTCCAAATATAATGGAGATGGTTTATGTAAATACTGCTGTATACATAATAATAAAATCATATGAAGATTATATGAAGAAACAAGAAGGTAAGAAGATTTAATATGATGGTCATTGTTAAATAAAATATGTACTTAGAATAATACATCTGTATGTTGGGAAATGTAAAACAAGATAATAAATAAAGTATATGCCAATTCCATAATGTAAGTGCAAGGGAGAAGATAAATATATGTTAACTAAAGAACACGCAGCACAAGATAAAGGTATTGATAACACACTTGCTTTGCTTAAAGAGGGATATTTGTTTATTAATAAAAGGGTTAATGAGTATCAGTGTGACATGTTTGAAACTCACTTGCTGGGCCAAAAAGTGATCTGTATTACTGGTGAGAGAGCTGCAAAGCTGTTTTATGACCAAGAATGGTTTCAGCGAAATGGTGCTGCACCCAGGAGGGTACAAAAAACATTGTTTGGTGAAAATGCAATACAAACTATGGATGGTCAGGCACACATCCATAGAAAGCATCTTTTTATGTCACTAACGGCACAAATGGATCAAAGGAAATTAGCTGAAATTGTCATGGGGAAGTTGGTAGCTTCTATCAGTAAATGGGAGAACAGCAGCAACATTGTACTTTTTGATGAATCAAAGGAACTTTTATGCCAGGCTGCATGCCTTTGGTCAGGAGTACCTCTAAGTGAATCAGAAATAAAGAACAAGGCTGATGACTTTAGTTCAATGGTATATGCTTTAGGTGCAATAGGCCCCCGTTATTGGAAAGGAAAATCGGCAAGATCCAGAACTGAACATTGGATAAAAGGAGTCATTGAAGATGTCCGCTGTGGTAAATTGCAGACTGAAGAAAATTCTGCACTGCATAAAGTGGCTTTTCATAAAGAACTGGACGGCCGCCAGATGGACTCACAAATGGCTGCTAAGGAACTAATTAATGTATTGAGGCCCATAGTTGCTATTTCAACCTTTATTACATTTTCAGCTTTAGCTCTGCATGAACATCCAGAATGTAAAGATAAGATGCTTTCATGCCGCAGCAGCTATCTTGAAATGTTTGCTCAGGAAGTCCGCCGCTACTATCCTTTCAGCCCATTTATTGGAGCAAGGGTACGAAAAGATTTTATATTAAATGAATGTGAATTTAAAAAAGGAATGCTGGTGTTGCTTGATTTGTATGGCACTAACCATGATTCAAGAATATGGGAAAAGCCTTATGAATTTAATCCGGAACGATTCAAACAATGGAAAGGAGGATTATTTGATTTTATGCCTCAAGGCGGAGGCGATCCTGCCAAAACTCATCGCTGCCCAGGAGAAGGTATTACCATGGAAATTATGAAAGTAAGTTTGGATTTTCTTGTTAATTACATTGAGTATGAAGTTCCAAATCAAAATTTGAGCTATAGCCTGGCCAGAATACCCACATTACCCGAAAGTGGATTTATAATGAATAATATTAAGCTAAAATTTCATACTGTTAGTATATAAGATGCATGACCCCTGATCTGGGCAGAACAACCCAGACCAGGGGTAAGTAATTTAATGACAAAAACTCAATAAATGGGTTACAAACTTAGGTTCTGGGATCCGCAACTACCAGTACATCCACATATTTTGTTCCTCTCATTATTTTTCTCACAATTGATCCCTTTAAAATTTCATGAGTTCTGGTTCTTGCAGACTGACCTATTATTACCTGAGTTATACCATTTTCTTTGGCAAATTCAATAATGGTCTCTGCGGGATCTGCTGCAGCTGAAACCTTAAATTCAGCTCCAAGTTTCATGCACAATGCACTTAAATCATCTAATTTTTTAAGTGCTTCTCTATCCGTAGTATATTTCTCACTCTTTATATTTAAAATAAAAAGTGGAGCCTTCAACATTTTTGACAGTCTGTAGCCGCGCCTTATAAGATATTCTGCATTAAAATTTAAATTCACGCAGACTAGAATTTTTTCCTGAGCTCCAATAAGTCCTTCAACGCTTTTTTCATTCTTGTATTCCATAAGGTGCTCATCAACTTCATTAGCCACTTCTCTTAAAGTTAATTCCCTTAATGCAGTGAGATTTCCTACCCTAAAAAAATTATTTAAAGCAGTTTCCACTTTGTCCCTGCTGTATATCTTCCCCTGTCTCAGTCTTTCTCTCAGGGCATCTATGGAAATATCAATAACTTCAACTTCATCAGCAAAATCCATTATGGTATCTGGAATTGTTTCTCTTACCTTTACCCCAGTCATCCTATTTACATAATCATTTAAGCTCTCAAAATGCTGTATATTTACGGCAGTCATGACACTTATACCATTGTCTATAATTTCGAGAACATCCTGGTATCGCTTTTGATTTTTGCTGGAAGGCACATTTGTGTGAGCTAGTTCATCCACAATTACAATTTGGGGTTTTCTTTTTAGTATAGACTCCAGGTCCATTTCTTTAAGAACAACATCCTTATACGCTACTTCTTTCATAGGTACAATCTCAAGATTTCCTATCTGATCTATTGTTCCTTTTCTTCCATAGGTTTCAACCAAACCTATGACTATATCTATACCGTTCTCCTTCATTTCATGCGCGTCCCTAAGCATTTGATAGGTTTTCCCTACTCCTGGAGCGGCACCTATATATACCTTCAATCTGCCCTTGCTGGCTCTTTCAATTTCCTTTAAAAATTGATCCGGTGACTTACTAGTCATAGCACACCTCTAATCAAAGATAAACAATACGAAAGCTTGATTTAAACTTGTTTGAAAATCTCGAGTCTTCAACGAGTTTTCAGGCAAGTTTAAATCCTAGCTGAAGTTGTTTATCTATTTATTTAAAAGATTCAGGTTCAGTGTTAACACATTAACTGTTTCCTGTCCAAATAATCCTAAAAATTTTCTGCTCTTATTGCTGTCTATTAATTTATTTACCTCATCCACAGACATTCCATTTGCCTTAGCCACTCTTTCTGCCTGAAGCTTTGCTGAAGCCACAGATATTTCTGGATCTAACCCTGAAGCAGAAGCCGTTATAATATCTGCAGGAATATCCTCTTTCTTAACAGTGGGATTCTTTCTTAAGAAATTCTGCACATTTTTATCTAAAGCCTTTCTAAATTCTGGATTTGACATGGCAAGGTTAGTACCTCCTGATTTAGAAGCATCATACTGCACAGCTGAAGGTCTTCCCTGAAACCATTTATCATCAGTAAAATTTTGACCAATTAATGAAGAACCTATAATCTCATTTTTATTATATACCAAACTTCCTTTTGCTTGTTTAGGGAAAATCAAATTTGAAATTCCAGTCATCACAAGTGGATATATTACACCAAGTATTATAACAAAAATTAAAGTAAGCCTTAGACCTCGTTTAACTTCATTCATATATATTCCCTCTTTTCAATTTATACAATAGATAAACAATACTGAAACTTAATTCATACATGTCTCAAAGCACTGAATCCCCAACAGTTTTTGGACATGTATAAATTAATAGTTGAAGTTGTTTATCTAAAGCTAAATAAATAAACTCACTATAATATCTATTATCTTAATACCTATAAATGGGGTTATGACTCCCCCAACTCCATATACCAGCATATTCCTTGTAAGTATTGCGTTTGCAGATGCTGGCTTATATTTAATTCCTCTCATTGCAATCGGTATTAATGCTGGTATTACAACTGCATTAAAAATTAACGCTGAAAGTATTGCACTATTTGAAGATGACAGCCTCATTATATTTAATACACCTATAGATGGCAGAGTAGCTGACATAATAGCAGGAAGTATTGCAAAGTACTTTGCAACATCATTTGCTATGCTGAAGGTTGTAAGAGAGCCTCTTGTCATAAGAAGCTGTTTTCCTATTTCAACTACCTCTATAATCTTTGTAGGATCGGAATCCAAATCTATCATATTGGCAGCTTCCTTGGCAGCCATTGTTCCGCTGTTCATAGCAAGCCCAACATCTGCTTGAGCAAGTGCAGGAGCATCATTTGTTCCATCTCCTGTCATGGCCACAAGTCTTCCCTGGGCCTGCTCATTTTTTATGGCTGTTATTTTATCTTCCGGTTTTGCCTGTGCTATAAAATCATCTACTCCTGCTTCTCTTGCTATGGTTTGTGCTGTTAGAGGATTATCTCCAGTTACCATTATAGTTTTTATTCCCATAGCCCTTAGCTGCTTAAATCTTTCCTGCATTCCAGGCTTAATTATATCTTTTAAGTAAATAACTCCCATTATTTCATTTTCTTTAACTACTACTAAAGGAGTTCCTCCTAATTTTGATATTCTCTCTACCTCACTGTTTAAATCAGTTGGAATAATGCCATGATTTGCATTTACGTATTCAATAACAGAAGCTGAAGCTCCCTTTCTAACTGCTAAGCCATTTTTAAAATTCATGCCGCTCATTCTTGTTTCAGCTGTAAAATCTATGACCTGGGCATCTTCTTCTATTCCATCTTCAGCCTTTACTCCCTGCTTATGTGCTAGCTCTGCAACAGAACGTCCTTCAGGTGTATTATCCTTTAAAGAAGAGAGAAGGGCATAATATGTTACTTCTTGTGAAGTATGTCCTCCTACAGGTACAAATTCATCTGCCATTCTGTTGCCAAAGGTAATGGTTCCTGTTTTATCTAAAAGCATAGCGCTTATATCACCTGTTACTTCTACTGCACGGCCTGACATGGCAATAACATTAAACTTTGTCACTCTATCCATTCCAGCAATGCCAATAGCTGATAAAAGTCCGCCTATAGTGGTAGGTATTAAACAAACCAAAAGCGCTATAAGAGTAGCTATATCTATATTTATTTTTACAAAGCCTGCTATGGGAATAATCGTCCAAACAACCACCACAAAGATAATAGTTAAACTGATTAAAAGAGTACTTAGTGCCAGTTCATTGGGTGTCTTTTGTCTTGCAGCTCCTTCAACAAGGCTTATCATTTTATCTAGAAATGATTCACCAGCACTTACGGATATTCTTATTTTCAAGCTATTGGTGATAACCTTTGTTCCACCTGTAACCGAACTGAAGTCTCCGGCAGCCTCTTTAATTACAGGAGCTGACTCTCCAGTAATAGCAGATTCATCTACAGATGCAATACCTTCTATTATCTCACCATCGCTGGGTATAATTTCTCCTGCAGAAACTTGGACTACATCACCCTTTTTAAGATCAGAGGAGCTTATAATTTTAATATTCCCGCTTTTATCTATAAGCTTTGCCTCTGTTTCCTTTTTAGTTTTCTTTAGAGTATCAGCTTGTGCCTTTCCTCTTCCCTCTGCTATTGCCTCTGCAAAATTAGCAAAAATCACTGTTATAAACAGCACCAAGGTTATGGTTAAATTGTAACCAAAACTTTGAGTAGATTTAAATGTTTTTGGAAAAATAGTTACCAGCAGTGTAAGTGCCGCACCTAGTTCAACAATAAACATAATAGGGTTTTTAATCATAGATTTAGGATTCAATTTTTTAAATGAATTTATTACTGCATTCTTTATTATGGCTTTATTCATAGTATCCCCCTCCTTAAACTAAGCTTAGAAATTCCGATATTGGTCCAAGAATTAAAGCTGGGAAAAAAGTTAACGCTCCAACTATCATAATAACTGAAACAAATAATACTCCAAAAAGAGCATTGTCCGTTCTAAATGTTCCTGGGGATGGCTCCAGCTTAGTCTTCTTAGCCATAGAACCAGCTATAGCTATAAGCAACATTATAGTTACATATCTTCCAATAAACATTAGTATACCTGTGAGCAAATTCATATAAGCCGTATTTCCGGCAAATCCTGCAAATTCCGAGCCATTATTTGCAGCAGCTGAAGTGAATTCATAAATCATCTGAGTAAGCCCGTGAAAGCCAGGATTCGTAATATAACCAACAGCCTTACCGGAAACTATTGTTATGGCAGATGCAAATAATATTAATAAAGGATGAATAAGTATAGATAAAGCAGCAAGCTTTATTTCTTTAGTTTCAATCTTATTTCCTAAATATTCTGGTGTTCTGCCTACCATCAGGCCTGTTATGAAAACTGTTAATATGGCATAAAGTATTATATTCTGAAGACCTGCCCCCTCTCCTCCAAATACAGTGTTAAGCATCATAAATGTTAATGGTACTCCTCCACCTAATGGAGTGTAAGAATCATGCATAGAGTTTACTGAGCCTGTGGTAAAAGCTGTAGTCACCCCTGCAAAAATTGCAGAATCTCCTGCACCAAACCTGGTTTCTTTTCCTTCCATATTTCCTAGAGAGTTATTTATAGATACCTGTGTATATGGCTTTCCAGCATGTGTTTCAGAATAGATTCCCGCTGAAGTTAAACCTATAAAAATAACCATAAGGGAAATGTACAGCACTTTTGAATGTTTCCTATTGCCTGCCATAAGACCAAAGGTATAAACTAAAGCTGCAGGTATCATCATCATGGATAAAATTTCTATTAAATTTGTAAATGGATTTGGGTTTTCAAAAGGATGAGCTGAATTAGCTGCAAAAAACCCTCCGCCATTTGTTCCAACATGCTTTATAGATTCCAATACAGCTACTGGTCCAGTTATTATGGTTTGTATTCCTCCCTGCAGCGTGCTGGCTTTTTGCACTGCACTGAAACTTTCAGGTACACCTTGAGAAACCAAAATCAAAGTTATTACTATTGAAAAAGGCAGCAGCAGTCTTGTGATTATTCTCGTAAAATCCACATAAAAGTTACCAAGGTCATCTCTCTTCTGCGCAATGCCTCGCATTATTGCAAAAGCTGTGGCTATACCAGAAGCTGCTGAAGCAAACATCAAAAATACAACAACCAGCATTTGAGATAAAAATGTTATTCCGTTTTCTCCAGCATAATGCTGCATATTTGTATTTGTCATAAAGCTTACTGCAGTGTTAAAAGCCAGTGCCAAATTCATTCCCTGAGCACCCGTTGGATTAAAAGGCAGCAAAGCCTGTACAATTAAAATAATAAAAGCTGCTGATATCATAATAATGTTTGTTATAAAAAAAGCCTTTGAATATTCCCTCCAGTCCATTACTGATACTTTATCAACACCTATAGCTCTATATATAAAGTTATCAATAGAATTAAATAATCCTTTTTTTGATAAATCATCACATCCTGCTATTTTATAAAGATAGGTTCCCAGCGGCTTAGTTACTGCTATTACAATTAAAATAATTATTGCCAATTCCAAATAAGACATATAAAATCCTCCTAAGTTACTCTAATTCACTAAAATTTTTCCGGCTCTAACAGAGCATAAAACAAATAAATTATCACTGCTAAAAAAACCATACTTAAAAATATCATGATGTCTCACCTCAATATCTATTAATTTAAAATCACATTAATGTTATTATCCTTATGCATAACATATAATATACCCCTGGATATAAATAAACAATTTTACTATCCATAACTTTATTCTTCAAAAAACCTTAATTAAAGCCATGTAATTGATTGCATAACTTATTATCTTCCGCAATATTTAAGTTAGCAGTATTTAAGCATAATGTTAAAAGCAGCATAAAAAAAACGGTGATTATAGTATGCCTATTCACCGCCATTTTTATGTTCATATTTTTTTATGAACTCTAAACTTATTAATTATATATTTTTTATAAATAAACACACAGTTTTTTAAGCTTAAGTTTAATTAAACAATTTACTGATATTTTTAAATCTTTCAGCTTCTGCATTATCCCCTCTAAGCTCATAAACCTTCCCAAGCAGTTCATATACAGTCTTACTGTTCACGTTTATGGATAAAGCTTTTTTCAGAATATCAAAAGCTTCATCTAGTTCACCTATCTTCATTAACTCCTTTGCTTTCATAATATATTTATCTATGCTTAAAGAATTTTCATCTAAATAAGGTTCAATGTCTTTCAGCACACTTTTCACCTTATCAGTAGTAAAAGGTTTTTGCAAATAGGTAACAGCTCCCAGCTTAGTGCATTCCACCGCATTTTTTACAGTGGCAAATGCTGTCATAATTATAACTGGAGTATCTATTCCCATACCCCTGATTCTTTTCAATACTTCAGTCCCACTTAATTCAGGCATTTTTATATCTAAAAATACCAGGTGAACTTTATTGGTTTTTAATATTTCTATTGCTTCAAAACCATTACTGGCTGTCAATACACTATATCCATTTACAGTCAAACAGGTGGTCAGCAGGTTTTTTATGTTTTTTGTGTCATCTACCACAAGTACTCTTTTCATAACTCTTGTCTCCTCCAAATTATAATACTATTCCGACATCGGCAGGGTAAATACAAATTCACTTCCTGCCCCCAGCTGGCTTTCACACCAAATTTCACCGCCGTGAGCTTCAATTATTTCCTTGGCAATTGCTAATCCAAGCCCTGTTCCCTTGGAAGAGGCATCACTATCCTTTACTTGTACAAACTTATCAAATATTTTTTCTCTATATTCTTCTGGTATGCCTGTTCCCGTATCCTTAACAGAAACACAAATCCTATCATGATTTCTGAAAGCAGATATAAAAATTGAATTCCCTGGTTTAGTAAATTTCAAAGCATTGGAAATTAGATTATTTATAACCCAGGTTATTTTCTCATAATCAGCATTCACCTTAGGCAGGCTATTGTTTAATTTAAACTTCATTTCCACACCCAAAGTTTTTGCCTGCTCCATAAATCCTTTCATGCTTTCTTCAATAATTTCATTAATGGGATTAGGCTCAATATTAAATATTGAATTGTTGGATTCAATTTTTGAAAGGGTCAGCAGATTATTTACCAGGCTCAGCAGCTTTTCGCTGTCCTCTTTAATTGCAGAGATAATATCCTTTTGCTGGTCATTTAAGATTCCTATACTTTCTTCATTTATTAAACTTGTTCCCATCATTAAAGAAGTTAACGGAGTTTTAAACTCATGAGAAACAGTAGCTATAAAATCACTCTTTAATTTTTCCACCTGCTTTATACCTGTTATATTTTGAAATAAAACCACCATACCAGCTGCCTTATTTTCCGAATCCTTTAAAACTGTAACAACTACATTAAAATAAAAATCTTTATCATTAAATTTAAAATACATTATCTTATTTTCCGGCACCTCATGGTGAGAATTATAAGCGCTCTGTATATAATCATACAATTCCCCATTGGTTATTACCTCTAAAAAATATTTGTTTAAAACCTGTTCTTCTTTTGTTTGAAATAACTCTTCTAAAGCATTATTTATTAGCAGTACTTTGTAATTTGTGTCCAGTACTATTATAGGGTCTGATATGCTTTTTACTATTGCAAGGGATTTATTTTTTTCTGCTATAACTCTTCCCAGTGTACTTTGTTCAAATTGGATCAGCCTTTTGGTCATATTGTTAAATTCCATTGAAAGTTCCCCAATTTCATCCTGAGTTTCAATGTGTGTCTGCTGATTTATATTTCCTTCCTTGACAGCCTTCATATTTTCTCTTAAGGCATACAAAGGACTTAAAAATCTCTTTAAAGAATAGGATGACAAAATAAAACCTATGACTATACCAATTCCGCTTAATATCAGTATAGCATACATTGAATTTTGAGCATCATGGGTTACTTTATCCTTACTGCTAAACATGCTTTTTTCATTTAAAGCTATTAATTTTTTTAAAAGATCTCTTAAATGGTTAAACTCTGATGTTATTTCCTTATTATAAAACTGTACCATAGCTGTATTGTTTTTATCTGCTGATATCTCCTGAAATTTTGAAAACAACTGTAGATAATTAATATAGGATTTCTGAATATCATCCACCAGTTCCTTTTCACCTTTTTCAGTAATATTATTAGATTCTATATAAAACTCATTAAAAAATACACTGCTGTAATTATGGAAATCCTCAATTCCTTTATCTCTGCTTATATTTATGTATGTTAAAATAGAACTATTTTCATTGTCCAAAGCCTCCAGCATTTTATTAGCCACACTTATACTCTTGTAATTATCTACCATAAGGCCGTCAATTGACTGCCCCAGGCTGTATACATTAACTGCAGATACAATACCTACAATTAATGTTATCACCACCAGGAAAAGATAAACTGTAGAAAACTTAGCTTTTAGAGTTCTGATCATGATACCCCTCCGTTTTTGCACTCATACAAAAACATTATACTACAAATAATTGTATATTCTACATCAGTGACAAGTTTAATGTTTTTTACATATTATAAATAGAAATTAAATTGAGGTGGAGGTCTCCATGAATAAAAAATTTATTTCCCCACTATCACTTCTGGTTTCTATTTTATTAATTATAACTTTATTTTCAGGTTGCAGTAAAAAAACTAATACAAGTACCGGTACTGTAAAAATAAAACTTAATGAAGTTGCACGTTCTGTGTTTTATGCTCCAATGTATGCGGCAATAAGTGAAGGGTTCTTTAAAGAACAGGGAATAGAAATTGATTTGAGTACTGGACAGGGCGCCGATAAGACAATGCAGCAAGTAATAAGCGGCAGCTCAGATATAGGTTTTTCTGGACCTGAGCAAGTAATTTACATTTACAATCAAAACAAAGAAGACTACCCTATAGTTTTTGCTCAATTAACCCAAACTGATGGTTCTTTCCTTGTAGGAAGAAAATCTGAATCTAATTTTAGTTGGGCAAATGTTAAGGGTAAAACTATTATAGGAGGAAGACCTGGTGGAGTTCCTGAAATGAGCTTAGAATATGTTCTCAGAAATCAAGGCATTCAACCTAATAAAGACGTAAAGATCATAACAAATATAGATTACACTGCAACTTCTGGTGCTTTTAAAGCTGGTACTGGTGATTATGTTGCTCTCTTTGAACCAACAGGAAGTATGCTGGAAAAAGATAAATCTGGATATATTGTGGCTTCCGTAGGAAAATCAGCTGGTGTAATTCCTTATACTTGCTTTTATGCAACAAAATCCTATATTGCAAAAAATCCAACTGTAATTGAAAAGTTCACCAAAGCTATATATGAAGGTCAAATTTGGGTAAAGAACCACAGCGATAAGGAAGTTGCCGCTTCTATAAAATCATTTTTCCCAGGTGTAGATGAAGACATAATTGTTTCGGTAGTTAAAAATTACAGAGAAGTTAATGCATTTGCTGAAACACCTGTTTTAAAAGAAGCTGATTTAAACAGATTAATGGACATAATTCAATCCTATAATTCATCCCTTATCCCTCAAAGACCTGCCTTCTCTAAAATAGTAAACACTGATTTTGCAACCAAAGTCATAAATTCTAAATAACAAAGATTAAAGAATAGATAACAAATAATGTTGTTTTGCCTAAAGGCAAAACTTAAAAAATAGATTTTCAGCTTAGCTGAAAATCCACATTCTTTGATCTTTGATCTTTATTCTTTATTCTTTTAATAAAACATCAAAAAAGAGACCCGTTCAGGGTCTCTTTTTATGATGTTTTATTACTATCTGTTGCTGCTACTTGGTTTTGTGCCTCTTCCAAGTCAAATTTGTCATCTTTCTCCAATGCCTTAAATGCTACTGATAGCATCAATTTAATTCTATTTAATTGATTTACTTCCGAAGCACCAGGATCATAATCTATTGCTGCAATATTAGCACCTGAATACTTCCTCTTCAGTTCCTTTATCATTCCTTTACCTGTAACATGATTTGGCAGGCAGGCAAATGGCTGAACACACAATATATTTTTAGTGCCGCTTTGAATTAACTCAATCATTTCTGCAGTCAAGAACCAGCCTTCTCCAGTCTGATTTCCGATAGACACTATTTCTGAAGCCTTATTTGCCAATTCTTCAATAGATTCAGATGGACTGAACCTTTTACTTTGTTTCAAGGCGTTATTCATTTCTCTTGTGTAGTACTCTATGAATTTAATAGCCATATTACCTAATATTTTAGCTTTTCTGGTACCTGATAAATATTTATACTTAAAATTATAATCATAAGCACAATACAGCACAAATCCCAGTAAATCCGGCACCACAGCTTCAGCGCCCTCATTTTCAATTACTGAAACTATATCATTGTTAGCTGTTGGATGAAATTTCACTAGTATTTCTCCTACTACTCCAACCTTTGGTTTTTCTACATTATTAATTTCCAGATTGTCGAAGTCCTCAACAATACCCCTGATATTTCTTTTGAACTCTTTATGATTTCCATTTCTTATATTTTCTTTACATTTTTCAATCCATTTTTCATAAAGTAAATTTGCGGAACCTTTAATCTTCTCGTAAGGCCTTACTCTGTAAAGCACCTTCATAAATAAATCTCCGTATAGTATTGCCATTAAGCTCTTTATACCAAGAGAAGCTGTTAATTTAAACCCTGGATTTTTCTCCATTCCCACTGCATTTAAAGATATAACCGGCACATTTTCAAAACCAGCATCCCTTAATGCTTTTCTTAAAAATCCAATGTAATTTGTAGCCCTGCAGCCTCCACCAGTTTGGGTTATTAAAACAGATGTATTATTTATATCATATTTTCCGCTTTTTAAAGCTTCAATCATCTGTCCAACAACTATAATTGAAGGATAACAGGCATCATTGTTTACATATTTTAGGCCCTCATTTACAGCATTCTTATCTACAGATGGAAGAATTACTATGTTGTACCCGCAGGCCCTCATTGCCTCTTCTATAAATTGAAAATGAATTGGAGACATTTGAGGTGCCAGTATTGTATGCTCTTTTCTCATCTGCTCTGTAAAAAGGATTCTCTTAGGTGTTTCAATTATCTTAGCTGGAACAAAGCCATTCTTATCTCTTTCATCCATAGCCGCCAGCAGAGATCTTATTCTTATTTTTACTGCACCTAAATTGCTTCCCTCATCTATTTTAAGAACAGTATAAATTTTATCGTATACTTTAAGTATTTCTTGAACCTGATCTGTTGTAACTGCATCCAAGCCGCAGCCAAATGAATTAAGCTGCACTAATTCAAGATTTTTTTCTTTAGCCACAAAGCTTGCAGCCGCATATAATCTGGAATGGTACATCCACTGGTCTACTACCCTTAAAGGTCTTTCAACATCACCTAAATGTTCCACAGAATCTTCTGTTAAAACCGCTAAACCAAATGAGGTAATTAAATTTGGTATTCCATGGTTTATTTCAGGATCAATATGATATGGTCTGCCAGCTAAAACAATACCATTTTTATTGTTATCCTTTAAATATTGAACTACTTCCTCGCCCTTTTTTCTTATGTCATTTTTCATGTTCTGTAATTCAGCAAAGGCTAAGTCAACAGCATTATTAATTTCATTTCTTGTTATATTAAATTCACTGAATTCCTCATATAATCTCTTTTTAAGTCTGCCTGCATCATCTAAAGGCAAAAATGGGTTCATGAACTTTATATTTTTCTCTCTTATTATATCCATATTATTTTTAATAACTTCTGGGTACGAAGTTACCATTGGACAGTTATAGTGGTTATCTGCCTTTCCCTGTTCATTTTGTTCATATGGAATACATGGATAAAATATTATATCTACGTTTCTGTTTATTAGGCTCATTATATGCCCATGAGATATTTTAGCAGGATAACAAGCTGATTCAGATGGAATTGTTTCAATTCCAAGATCATATATATTCTTGGATGATCTTGGAGAAATCTCCACCCTGAAGCCTAAATCAGTGAAGAGAGTAAACCAAAATGGATAGTTTTCATAAATATTCAATACCCTTGGTATTCCTATTACTCCTCTTTTGGCTTCCTGCTTTCTCAATGGTATATAGTCAAATATTCTCTTATATTTGTAATCATATAAATTAGGAATATCTGAAGTGGTTATTTCCTTGCCAAGACCTCTTTCACACCTGTTGCCAGATATAAATTCCCTGCCATCAGAAAATTTATTAATTGTCATTAAGCAGTTATTTCCGCACTTACCACATCTTTTCATGGTAACAGTGGTATTAAATTTATCGAGTTCTTCCAAAGAAGCAATAGAACTTTTACTTTCTGGAATACCAGCCTCTTTTGCAATTATTGCAGCTCCAAAGGCACCCATAAGTCCAGCAATATCAGGTCTCACTACCTCTCTTTCAGAGATAAGCTCAAAAGCTCTTAAAATGGCATCATTATAAAAAGTTCCTCCCTGAACTATTATGTTTTTTCCCATATCTTTTGGGTTTCTGATTTTAATAACCTTTTGAAGTGCATTTTTTATTACTGAGTAAGAAAGTCCTGCAGATATATCCCCTACAGTTGCTCCTTCCTTTTGAGCCTGCTTAACCTTTGAATTCATAAATACCGTACATCTTGATCCTAAATCCACAGGCTTCTTTGTAAACAGTGCTTCTTTTGCAAATTGCTGCACAGGCATATTCATAGAATTAGCAAAGTTTTCTATAAAAGAACCGCATCCAGCTGAACATGCTTCATTTAACATTATACTGTCAATTACTCCATCTCTTATCTTAAGACATTTCATATCTTGTCCACCAATGTCTAAAATGAAATCTACACCAGGCTGGAAAAATTCTGCTGCCTTATAATGAGCAACAGTTTCAACTTCTCCAATATCTACGTTAAGAGCTGCTTTTACCAGAGCTTCACCATAACCGGTTACTGCTGAATTTGCCAAATAAGCATCCCTGGGCAGTAATTTATATACTTCTTTTAGGATTTTTACAGTAGCTTTTAATGGACTTCCCTCATTGCTTCCATAATGTGAATACAACAAAGTTCCTTCCTTATCAACTATAACCGCCTTTGTTGTAGTAGAGCCTACATCAATTCCTAAGAAGCATCCTCCTTTAGCATCAGATAATTGTCCTTTTATAACCTTATATTTATCATGCCTTTCAGTAAATTCCAAAAGCTCCTGTTCATTTTTAAATAAAGGTCTTAAGCTTTGAATTTCATCGCTGTATGCATTTCTTAAAGTTGGTATCTTATCAATTAATGATTTAAATTCAATAATTTCTTCTTTTTTAGATGCTAGGGCAGCGCCCATAGCCACAAACAGCTGTGAATTTTCCGGAAAAATAACCTGTTCAGGAGTAAGTTTTAATGTATCTATAAATCTATTTCTAAGCTCTGATAAGAAATATAGCGGTCCTCCTAGAAATGCTACATTACCTTTAATTGTCTTTCCACATGCAAGTCCACTAATAGTTTGATTAACAACGGATTGAAATACAGAAGCCGCAATATCTTCCCTAGCTGCACCCTCATTTAATAATGGCTGTATATCTGTCTTTGCAAATACCCCGCATCTGGCAGCAATAGGATAAATCATTTTATGGCTTTTAGCCAGTTCATTAATTCCCTGAGCATCTGTTTGCAGCAAGGCAGCCATTTGATCTACAAAGGCACCAGTACCGCCTGCACAGGTCCCATTCATTCTTTGATCTACACCGTCATCAAAAAATGTTATTTTTGCATCTTCACCACCAAGTTCAATAGCTACATGGGTTTCTGGTATAAATTTTTCAATAGTTGTGGTACATGCTATTACTTCCTGGATAAATGAGATATTTAACCACTTAGATACAGATAATCCTCCCGATCCTGTAACCATAATAGTTATATTTTGATCTTTAATTGTATTATATGCTTCTGATATAAGTTGGATTATGGTATTTTTTATATCGGCAAAGTGCCTTTGGTACTTACTGTACACAGTGTTATCATTTTTATCATTAATAACTATTTTTACAGTAGTTGACCCTACATCCAGTCCAACATGAAATAAATTCTTCATAATTTTCTCACCCTTAACCCCAAAATCTCAATACCAAATAATAATTATTGCTTTCCTTTATAATACTACATTAAAATAAAAAAAATAACCATAATATTTTAATACCAAAATAAATTATGGTTATTTAATTATATAATCTAAATTATTTCAAATCAACTTTATTTTTGGCTACTTCTGACAAAATATATCCTCAGCATGTAGTTAATTAGGAGTTTTAGGCTATTTTTTGTTCTTTTTCTTTTTAACAACTTTTAACCTGAAGAAATCTTCTCTTTCCTTCTCCTCAAGCACTTCTCCTATTGATTTTACTATTTCTTCAAATTTAGGTATTTGTATGTTTTCCAGAGCATTTGCTCTTTTTTGTGTTTTCTTTACCTCCATAGCTAATTTATAAACTGCATTTTCAACTTCAGCCAGTTCATAAATCAAATGCTTTACATCATTAAATTTCTTAAAGGCCAAATCCATAGTGGCATTACTTCTATAAAAACTATATTTTGGTTCGATATCTTTCTTCTCAAAGTTTACATGTGGCACTTCTACCCCCATTACACTTTTAAACAATACAGAATAATCTGAAGCCTCAGGAATGGACATGGCAATATCTTCAACTGTATTAATTCCCATAGTTATATTAGCCTGTCTTAGAGCATCATAGGCTTCTTTAAAGTTAATATTTATTCTGTTTTGCAATTCCTCTGCCCTGCCCATATATGACATCATTTCTCTTATGAGCACATTTCTTTTTTTATCTAATAGTTCAAAGCCTTTCTCTGAAAATTCTAATGAATTTTGTGCACTCATTAAATTAGATTTTGTAGGAGCAATATTTTCCATTACTTACCACCCCTATAATGTTTTTCTATGTTTTCCGGACTAACTCTATCCAGTTCGGATTTTGGTAAAATAGATAACATGTCCCAGGCTAAATCTAATGTTTCTTCAATATTTCTATCTTCATCATATGCTTGTTTTAGAAATTTCTCTTCGAACTGTCTTCCAAATTCCATATATTCTTTATCCACATCGGAAAGCTCATCCTCACCTATAACCTGTGCTAAGGCTATTATATCCTGAACATGAGAATAGGATGCAAAGATTTGATTTGAAACCTCTGCGTGGTCATCCCTGGTATATCCTTCACCTATGCCATCCTTCATCAATCTGGATAGTGAAGGAAGTATACTCACAGGAGGATATATGTTTCTTTGATAAACCCCTCTGCTTAAAACAATCTGTCCCTCTGTTATATATCCAGTTAAATCTGGTACAGGATGAGTTATATCGTCATTGGGCATTGTTAAAATGGGAATTTGAGTTATGGATCCGGTTAACCCCTGCAGCATTCCAGCCCTTTCATACAGAGATGCTAAATCTGAATAAAGATACCCGGGATATCCCTTTCTGCTTGGAACTTCTTCTCTTGAAGATGACAATTCTCTTAAAGCCTCACAGTAGCTTGTCATATCTGTCATGATAACCAGTATATGCATATTTTCCTCAAAGGCTAAATATTCTGCAGCTGTAAGCGCACACCTTGGAGTAATTATTCTCTCAACTATTGGATCATCAGCTAAATTTATATACATTACAACTCTCTCCAGCACACCTGCTTCCTGAAAGCTTCTTCTAAAGAAGTCAGCATCGTCATGTTTTATACCCATTGCAGCAAATACTACTGCAAAATTGCTGCCTTCATCATCACTTATCTTGGCCTGCCTTACTATTTGAGCTGCCAGCTCATTATGAGGCATACCATTACCAGAAAAAATAGGTAACTTCTGTCCTCTTATTAATGTAGTTAAGCAATCTATAGATGATATTCCTGTTTCAATAAAATTTCTAGGATACTTTCTTGCTACTGGGTTCATAGGTCTGCCATTTACATTATATTTTTTTGAGCTGTAGATTTCTCCTCCACCATCTCTGGGCTCACCAATACCATTAAATTCTCTTCCTAAAATATCCTTTGAAAGTCCTATCTGCAGAGGCTTACCTGAAAAAGAAACTGCCGCATTTTCAACTGAAATACCTGAAGTAGGTTCAAATACCTGAATAATTGCTTTGTCACCTTGAATTTGAACCACTTTTCCCTTTTTACTTTCCTTACCGTCTATTACTATGTCTACAATTTCATCATATGATACATCACTTATGTCAGATAAAATTATTAAAGGTCCTTGAACTTTATCTAAAGTTAAATATTGCTTCTTCATGATAACACCCCCTAAGCATACTTTTCACAAAGTTTACTGTAGAATTCCAATATGTGCTTTTGAAGCTTGTCTAATCCGGATAAATCATCATTTGGAATATTATATTTCATTTTATACAGCTGTTCAAAAATATCTTTGTCCTTAATTGTAGATATTGGTGCTCCTAGTTTTACTGCTTTATATGCATTATCATTTAATACCTGGATGGTTTTAAGCATTTTATATTGTTTTTCCAGAGGTACAAATGTATCTTCCTGATGATAAGCATTTTGCTGTAGAAAGCCAATTTTAAGGATTTTAGCAACTTCTAAAATTAATCTTTGATCATCAGGCAGTACATCTTCACCCACCAGCTTAACTATTTCCTGCAGTTTGTTTTCTTCAAATAGTACCTTAAGCATTTTCCCTCTCAATGTAAAAAAATCAGGAGCAACATTTTCATCAAACCAGTCTCTAAGCATAGTAGTATATCCGCTGTAGCTTGACAGCCAGTTAATTGCGGGATAGTGCCTTGCATAGGCAAGTTTTTTGTCTAGGCTCAAAAATGCGCTTACAAATCTTTTGGTATTTTGTGTTACGGGCTCTGAAAAATCTCCTCCTGCAGGAGATACTGCTCCTATTACTGTTACAGACCCATCTGTTCCATTTAAATTTTCTACATATCCTGCTCTTTCATAAAATTCTGCAATTCTTGAAGGCAGATAAGCTGGATACCCTTCCTCTGCAGGCATCTCTTCAAGTCTTCCTGATATTTCCCTTAAAGCCTCTGCCCATCGTGATGTTGAATCAGCCATTATAGCTACATGATATCCCATATCTCTAAAGTATTCTGCAAGAGTAATGCCTGTATATATGCTTGCCTCTCTGGCTGCAACGGGCATATTTGAAGTATTGGCAATTAAAACTGTTCTATTCATTAGAGTCATTCCCGTTTTAGGATCTGATAACTTGGGGAAATCCTCCAATACCTCAGTCATTTCATTTCCCCTCTCACCGCAGCCTATATAAATAATTATGTCCGCATCTGACCATTTTGCCAGCTGATGCTGGGTCATAGTTTTTCCTGTACCAAATCCACCAGGAATAGCCACAGTTCCTCCCTTTGCTATAGGAAAAAAACTGTCTAATATTCTCTGTCCTGTAATCAACGGTGTTTCTATTCTCTTTCTTTCTTTCACAGGTCTTGGCTTTCTAACAGGCCACATTTGATAAAGAGGCAACTCATACTTTTTACCTGAACTTTCCAATTCCATAATCACATCATCAATTGCATATTTACCATTTTCCTTAACTTTCACAACTGTACCCTCTATGTCTGGCGGTACCATAAGCTTATGCTTTATCAAAGGGGTTTCCTGAATTTCAGCGTATATATCTCCTGCCTTTAGTAACTGTCCCCGTTTAGCTGATATATTTACATCCCATAATTTCTTTTCATCTAAGGAAATCAACCCAACACCTTCTGGAATGTATCCAAAACTTTCTTCATTAATTTTTACCAGAGGCCTTTCAATACCATCAAATATATTTCCTATAATTCCTGGTCCTAATTTAAGTGATAATGGTCTGCCAGTAGAAATTATTTTTTCTCCTACTTTAAGTCCTGAGGTTTCCTCATAAACCTGTATTGTAGCATAATCATCCTGAAGGATTATTATTTCTCCAATTAGTTTTTTATTTCCTACCATAACCATCTCTCTCATTTTAAAGCTGCTCATGCCGGTTGCCTCAATAACAGGACCATTTATTCCTATTATATTTCCAATCTTGTCTGACATGTTATCACTCCTCTACGCCACTGTCTCCATTACTTTAACTCCAACATTTTCTTTATTCTCCTCAAGTTTTTCCAAAAGGCTGTTATCTATCCTTACCCTTCCATTGCCATTTTCAATTATGAAACCACCAATTAAATCTATAGGATTTATTTTAATTGAAATATTAAATCCATTATGTTTTGATATAACCTCATTTAAAGAATCTTTGTATTCATTTATATCCCTCTCTGTTAAGAATAGATTGTATTCACCAGGCTGAAGAGTATCTAATACTTTAATCATTTCTTTCTTTAAAAAATCAAAATACTGCTGAGTTTTTGTATAATGAACTAATTGATCTTTTATTTCCAGCATTATGCTTTTAATGATACTTTCCTTTAAATTAATTAATGCCTGCTGCTTAATAAGTTTTTCTTTAGCAATAATTTCATTTGCCTTCAACTCAGCTTTTTTTTCTATTTCCCTTACTATCTTTTCTTCTTCATTTTGTATTTTAGCTTTTTCTTCATTAATTGTTGTTTCTTTTTCTTTAATATATTTATCAATTTCCCTCTGCTCTTCTTTTTGAATTTTATCGTACACTATTTTAGAAAACAGTTTTATTTTATCTTCAATTGTTGTCATTAAAAATCACCTCATATCTTTAACCCAATTGATTCCTTTACATACTTCACTATTGAATTATCACCCTTTACCGTACCATGTCTATCAGGTATTTCTACAATTAATGGTGCATGTTTTTTAAGTTTCATTTCTTTTACTTCATCTGGAATAAGCATGGAGATCTTTTCTGTTAATATAATAATTCCAATGGAATTGTCCATTTTTATTTCTTCTAATTTTTTTAAAACCTGTTCTCTTTCGTGTAAAACAATACCTTTAATTCCTGCTATTTTCAATCCAACAAAGGTGTCATTGTTATCACTTATAAAATATGCTTTCATTTTAATCTCTCCCGTTCAAAGGGTTAATAATTAAAGTTTTGATAAAATCATAATTGAAATTATTAAGCCATATATGGCAATACCTTCACCAAGTCCTACATATATAAGTGTTTTACCAAGTATTTTAGGGTCCTCTGACACTGCTCCTAATGCTGATGAGCCAACAGCGCCTACTGCATATCCAGCCCCCACTGTAGCCAATCCTGTAGATAGTGCAGCACCTATGTAACCAAGACCTGCAGATGTATTTACAGTGCTTTCGCCAGCTGCATGAACAATTCCTGGAACTATGAAAAATATTATCATAGTTCCAATTACTGGAATAAAGGAAGCTAAATTTATTTTTAAGGCCTTTTTAATTTTAGATTTTCCATTTAAATCACCCTTAGCTCTAACAACAAACCCATAAGTAATTGTGCCAATTACAACTGTCAAAGTAATCAATAAAATAATATACCTCATATTAACAATCCCCCTATTATTCATTTACTAATTTACTTGTAATAATTCTTTTATAAATCTTTACTTCAACATCAGAAGTTTCATCAAATAGTTTAACAGGGTTAAACACAACCCCTGCTCCTTCATAATATTTGCTGAACAGCTCATAGTACTCTAATCTTAGTCCTTGGATAAACACTATTAAGCCTTCAAGCCCAATAATTATTAAATTACCAAGCACATACATAAATGCACTGCCCACACTATTTTTCATCATATTTGCCAGTGATGCAAAAGCCACAAACAGTCCTACATGGTTAAGGGCAAATGCACCAACTCTTATAAAAGACACAGTATTTGAGAACATACTGAGCAGAGTTTCAATAACTCCAAAGCCTCCCTCAATAAAATAGTCCTGTTTACTTTCCGAATATAATGGCTTTTTTTTCAGAATAATATTTGTTATTGGCTCTTTAAACAGCATTACACCTAGAAAAACAATGAAAATTGTAATCCAAACTGAACTTGGCATTGTGTTAATATTCATCACTTTAGTTATAGCAAAAATAAGCAAAGACAAATAAAATATTAAGCCCACCAGTCCATTTTTACCAAACACTCCATTTTCAATGTCTTTTTTCTTTATGCTATTTATTAGGCTGTAAATAAAACCAATTATTAATAGACCACAGCCAAAAGCTACTGCAAACAGAAGTATATCCTGAATATCTTCCATTGGTCTAACCACAAGAGCTGGTATCACATTTTCAAATCCAAAAAAGCTTCCATATATAACTCCAAATAAACTTGATGCTATACCCAGCCTTGAAATTACTCCCCCAAAATTTGGTCTTTTTCCTTTATATTTTAATAAAAGCCCTGCAACTATAAAAACTAAGCCTTGCCCAAGATCTCCAAACATGGCTCCAAACATCAGCATATAACTTATACCTAAAAATGTGGTTGGGTCCAGCTCATTATAGGAAGGAATACCATACATTCCTACCATAGATTCAAAAGGCTTGACCAAAATATTATTATTCATTCTTGTTGGAGGAACCATACCCTTGTTTTGAATTTCATCTACATTTTTTTCAATTATTATAGTTCTGTCTGCAATTTCACCTAGACAATCTTTAAACTTTTTTAAACTTTCTTTAGGCATCCATCCACAGAGATAAAAAAATTCATTAGTACAAGCCATGCTGGATTTTACTTCTGAAGCTTTTAACACCAGCTCCAGACTCTTATCCAAAATTTTTATTCTCCTCATATTTTCTTTTTCTAATGCATGTAATCTTTCACTTAAATTAGACATTTCTGCATTAATATCTATAAGCTTTTCCTTTAAATTACTTACTATAGAATTTGGAGTTCCTCGAAATTCACTGCTGATTTCAAGTATCTCACAATTAAGAGACCTAAATATCCTGTCTGTCTCCTTTTTTAATAATATTGGAGTAAATGCCATTACTATGTTGTATCCATTTTCTTCATATATTTTAAATATGATAGAAGGAATATTTTCATAGTTTTCTTTAATTCTCTCCATATTTTCTTTAGATACTTTATATATATCAAAGTGAAAATTCTTAAGATTTATAAATTCATCAACTGAAAAATCTAATTTATTCAAGTAACTTAAATATTTAATATACTTTTCCGTATCATCTTTTTCCGCTGTTTTAGTTTTTAAATCATCTTGAAGGCTTATAATGGAATTCCCAACTTCATTAATACTTTTTTCTAAATCATTGTCGTCTAGTACAAGTTCTTCTGTGCTGATATTCCTGCTAAAATCACACTCGTTATTTTTTATTCTTTTTAGTGTGCTGCTCAATGCAGTAAAGTCCTTTTCTTCAACATATGGTCTTATATAACATACATCCACCAGAGCATCTAAATTGTTTTCCGTAGTAGATATAGTAAAATTTGTAGTATCAATTTCCTGGAGTGCATTTACAGGGTGAAGACATCCTGATATTACAACTCTTTTAGACATTATATTCAAATCATCAATGTGTCCCACCATATCTACCATAAGCATTTTTTCTATTGACACATAACCACCTCGCAATACAAATGGGGTTCCCCCTGCCATCTAGATAGTAACGGTTACATATTTCATTGCTTCATCAAAATTAATATTGTACCTCTTATTCTCAACTATAGAAATTAGATCCCTTGTTTCTATTTGAAACAATTCCAAATAAGCAATTAAACAAGAAATATTCATTTCTCCTCTAACCCTTAGCTTATTAAAGTCATTTTTTAAATATGTCAGCATTCGCATCTCTGACAAATAGTCATCATCAGTATTAAATAAGTCCCTATAAGGAGTTTCTTTTATAACTTCAAAAAATTCTTCATTAGTCTTCGCATAACATAATTGTTTTATTTTTTCTTTATTTAAATATTTACCATCGTAAATGGTGTAGTTAAAAAGCACTTCCGGAGTTAAATTATAATATTTCTTCCCCCTTGAAATCCACTGTACATTGAGCAAATCACTGTAAATACCATTTACCCTTTCAAGTATTTCTCTGTCTTCTTTGTTTATTCTTTTAATAAACTTTCTTATAGTAGAAAAATATAAAAAATCCAATGATGTTTCCATTCTGAATAATCCTTCTTTTTCAACGTCAGATACAAAAGGCTTCAGATATTTATAATATTTTGTATTAACTAATTTATCTACTATATCCTCAATATTTTTAGCACTTAATAAATCATCATAATTTATATAGTTTAATGGGCTCTCATAGGTAATAAGTGAATGTATATGTTCCTTATCATTTTCTATATATTTGCCTCTTAATATGACCTTCAAGTCTTCAATTTCATATCTCATGAAAAGAATATTAAACAATTTTTTATAATCCCCGTAAAAATAGTGCCTTAGCTTACCAATTTTCTGAATATAATACTTTTTTAATATTATTTCAAGCCTTCCTCTATTTACCTCTGATAAATTGTATAAACTCAAAACTTCGCCATAGCTTGTTTCCTCTTTTAAGAATCTTATTGCTTCGCTGTAATTTTTACACTGAAGTAATTTAGAATACTGTTCCGAGGTTAAAAACTTTCCTTCCAATGATTTTATCTTTGAATTTATTGCTGCAAACTTTACAACACTTCCCAAAATATCCCTCCTACCTGGAGTTTAGTATATTATCCACAGTATCACTTATTATTTTTCCTCTGATGTGATTAACTTTTTTATTTATGTTTTCCATTTCAATAAACTTTTCATTACTAATTTTATCAGCTATATTTCTTGCTTCATTTAATTTTTTATCCATCACATTTTTTTTCAATCTTTCTAAATTTTCTTTAGAATCATTCCTCATATCTGCCAGGGTATTCTCTAGATCTTTTTTTTCACTTAAAAGCCTCATCTCTAGCGATTTCCTGTAATTTTCTGCATCTTTATCAATGGATATAATCTTCTTAATTGTATACTCCATACAGCTTATCCTCCTTTACAATTAAACTATATATTATAAATATTATAACTTTTTAATATATTTTAAAAATTACAAATTCTATAGTTTTTCAAAGAAAAATCAACAAAACTGACTATAAATGAAAAGAAAAGCCATTTTATTCTAGATTTTAACAATATGATAATTATTTTCCTAACCTGGAATATACTTTAACATATATGCTTAATCAAATACTTTTAACACTATATTATTTACTTTCATATACTAAAATATAAATTCTAGGAGATGATTTTATGAATAAAGTGGCAGTAAATAATATAGTTATGAACTACCATTCCATAGATACATTAACAACTGCAATTAAAGATATTTCTTTTAATGTGCTGGACGGTGAATTCTTAAGCATTGTAGGACCCTCTGGCTGCGGCAAGTCCACTTTATTAAACATAATTGCAGGATTGTTAAAGCCCTCCAATGGCGAAGTATATATAGATGAAGAATTGAGCACCAGCTTTTCTCCAAAGATAGGCTATATGTTTCAAAAGGATCAATTATTTGATTGGCTGAGTGTGTGGGACAATATTCTTTTAGGTCTTAAAATTCAACATAAAATAAATAGTGAAACAAAGGAAAAGGTTACGGAAATGCTTATGTCTTATGGTCTTTTAGACTTTAAAAACCATTATCCAAACGAATTATCTGGAGGCATGAGACAAAAGGTTGCACTTATTAGAACTTTGGCATTAAACCCAGAAGTGCTTCTTTTGGATGAACCTTTTTCAGCCTTGGACTATCAGACAAGACTTAATATAAGCGATGAAATTTATAGTATTATCAAAAAAGAAAAAAAGACAGTTATCATGGTAACCCATGATATCTCAGAGGCAATAAGTATGTCCAATAGAATTATTGTACTAACTAAACGTCCTTCTCGCATAAGTAAAATATTTGACATTACTTTTTCGGAGCAATATAATTCCCCGTTAAAATCTAGAAAAGCTAAGGAATTTAGAGATTATTTTAACGATGTATGGAAGGAGTTGAATAATTAGTGATAAATGAAATTGAGGAACATAGTGAATATTTAAGAAATGTAAAGACTAGAAAAAGGAAAATAGTAATTACAAGAATTCTGATTTTAATAATTTTTTTTGTATTATGGGAACTGCTGGGAGATTTTAAAATTATTGATCCATTTCTTACAAGTACCCCCAGCAGAATGGTTAAAAGTTTAATTAAGGTCTATAATGAAGGCACTTTATTTAAGCATATATTTATAACCTGTTATGAAACCATTATTGGCTTTGTACTGGGTACACTATTAGGTACAGTGGTAGCCGTATTACTTTGGTGGTCAGATTTTCTAAATAGAGTACTTGAACCTTATTTAGTAGTTTTAAATGCACTTCCTAAAGTAGCCTTAGCACCTATTATTATATTTTGGGTTGGTAATGCAAGTATTATAAAACTGCAACAGTTTTATAATAAATAACAAAGATTAAAGATCAAACTTCTTTCAAATAACAAAGATCAAAGATTAAAGATCAAATAAGGTGGATTTTCTGCTAAAGCAGAAAATCTTAAATTTAAAGTAATATTTTCGTTTGCCTTAAATTTAAATTAAAACTGCTGGTGTCCGAAAACTCCCAGCAGTCTTTTCATTTGTAAAATTACTATTTTATTTTTCATTAGTTCAAATTGACAGCCTTCGGTTTAGAATTTTAAAATCCTAAAATTATAAGTTTTTCTGAAAGAAAAACTTCCTTATTTGTTATTTATTCTTTGTTATTTATTCTTTCAGGTACTAGCTTACCTTTGTTGCAATGTGTTTCTCATCCTTTTCCTCAGTACCTGGAACAACTCCGCTTACTACTGGTCTTATGGCTCCAGTGGGACATTTAACTAGACAAGTTGGATTGTCACATTTTTCTATACATATATTAGAATCTACCACTGCTAAATTATTTTCAATTTTTATTGCATTATAGGAACAGCTTCTGCTGCATATTCCACATCCAATACATCCAGCGCTGCATATTTTTCTTACAACTGCTCCCTTATCTTTTGAATTGCAGTTTACTCTTACCATTGACTCCTTAGGAATAATATTTATTACTTTTTTAGGACATACACTTTCACATTTTCCGCAGCCAGTGCATATGTCTAAGTCTACTACTGGCAATCCATCCTCACTCATGGTTAGAGCCCCAAATGGACAGTTTTTTACACATGTTCCAAAGCCCAAGCATCCATGTGAGCATTCCTTTGGGCCTCCCAGAAGAAGACTAGCTGCAGTACAATCCTGCACACCTACATAATTATAGTTTTTTATGGATTTACATTTTGAGCCTGCGCACCTTACCTGAGCCACTTTTGGTGCAACCTTTTCTGCAGTTTTTCCAGTTAGTTCAGATACTTTCTTTGCCACCTGTTCCTTACCAGGTACACATAAGTTAGGAGGTACATCCTTATTCATTACAACAGCTTCCGCATAGGCTTTACAGCCTGCAAATCCGCACGCTCCACATTGCCCCTTAGGAAGTTCATCTTCAACTAATTCAATTAAAGGATTTACTTCAATGGCAAACTTTCTGTTTCCTATGGCTAAAACCAATCCAAAGAAAGTGCCAACCATTCCCATTACTATGATTACCATTATAGCTGTATTCATATTTCTTCCTCCTCGTTAAATTGAAATCATACCTGAAAAGCCCAGGAAAGCTAACGCCAGCATACCTGCAAGAATAAATGCTATTCCAGATCCCTGCAATGACTTTGGTACATCTGCTAATTTTAATTTTTCCCTTAAGCTTGCCATAAGTACTATAGCTAGAGCAAATCCCAATCCTGATCCAATTGCGTAAATTACGCTTTTTAAGAATGGAAAGTTTGATTCTGCATTTATTAAAGGTACTCCTAATACAACACAGTTAGTGGCTATTAGAAGCAGGTATATTCCCCACATTCCATAAAGTGTAGGCACATATTTTTTTATGACCATTTCAAGCAATTGCACAAAGCTTGCTATTAAAAGTACAAATACAAGGGTTGTTAAAAATGTTAAGTGAAATGGAACTAACACAAAGTTGTAAACAGCCCATGCCAGCATGGAACTCAATGTCATAACTGATGTTACAGCCATTCCCATTCCCACTGAAGCATCTAAATCCTTAGAAACTCCGAAGAAAATACACAGCCCCAAAAATCTAGTGAGCACAAAATTATTTACAACAACTGCACTGATAAATACTGTGAAATACTCTGCCATTATGCTTGTCCTCCTTTAACATTTAATTTGGCCTTTCTTGCATCATTCATTTTTATAGCACCAATAATATATCCTATAACCATAAATGCTCCAGGAGGTAATATAAATATTAATGCAGGATTATACCAGCTTCCCAAAATTTGAATGCCAAATATAGAACCCATACCAAACAGTTCTCTTATTATTCCTATGGTCAACATAGCAATGGTAAATCCGCAGCCCATTCCAAGACCATCAAGAAAAGAAGGAAAAACTGGATTCTTTGAAGCAAATACCTCTGCCCTGGCAAGAATTATAGCAAATACAACTATAAGTGCTAAATATATGCCAAGATTTTTATATAACACTGGGAAATATGCCTGTAATATCAATTGTACAAATGTAACTATAGTGGCAATTGAAGTAATGTAAACAGGAACCCTAACCTTTGGATTTACCACTTTTCTAGTAATTGAAACCACCACATTATTTGCTGTAATAACAAATAAAACACTTAATCCCATGGTTAAAGCATTTGCTGCAGTAGTTGTTACTGCTAAAGCTGGACATAAGCTTAATGAAAGGCGAAATATTGGATTTTCATCAAATAATCCTTTATAAAATATATGCCACAATTCCTTCATGTTATTTACCTCCTCCAATAGCTAAAACTTCCTGCTCTTTTTCCTTAATAGCCTTTGTTACCGCTCTTGATGTAATAGTTGCTCCAGTCATAGCCTGAATATCTTTTTTATCTGCAGGATCCTTTACCACTACCATATTTTCAGGTCCTTTATTTTTAAATTGAGCCCTAAATGAGTCTTTCCTGGCATTGTCTCCAAGTCCAGGGGTCTCATTGTGATCTGTAATAGTGTAGTCTATTTCTTTTCCTTCAGGAGTAACCGCCACCAGCATCTTAATAGCTCCACCGTAGCCCTTACTGCTTGCAGGAACAACATAGGCTATTGTCTTATTATTTTTTACTGCTTTATACCAGCCATCCTTACCTTGAATCTTATTGAAGGAATCTGCATCCTTTACCAATGACCTCATTGCCTGGTTTGTTAACATTATTGACTTTGCAGCAGCCACAGGAGCTGTTATATAATAAGTTGCTGCTAGGATTGTTCCTGAAATTAAACAAGCAGCAGTTAAATTAGAAGCAATTTGAAGAATGCTATAGTTTTTTTGTTCATGTGAAGACTTCATGTTTTCTACCTCCTAGCTCCGAACTTTGTTGGTTGAGTAAATCTATCTATAAGTGGTGTAACACTGTTCATCAGAAGAATTGAATAACAAACTCCTTCTGGGTAGCCCCCCTTTAATCTAATTAGGCTCGTCAATGCTCCAGCTCCCACTGCAAAAATCACCTGACCTTTTAATGTCATTGGAATTGTTACCATATCAGTGGCCATAAAGAATGCTCCAATTATTAATCCTCCTGCCATCATATGAAAAATAGGATCTCCGGTAAATAAACCAGCTGGTCCAAACACCCAGGTTAAAAGGCCCACAGTGCCTATCATTAACACTGGCACCTGCCATTTTATATACCCTCTGTAAATTAAGTATAACCCGCCAATTATCAATAATACTGTACTTGTTTCACCTAAACTTCCATTTCTATTACCTAAAAACATGGCGCTATACATATGTAGCTTATCGCCAAAAGTTTCAACCAATTTATTATAACCCTGCTGTTTTAATATATTTAAAGGTGTAGCTGATGATACTACATCCACTCCTGTGGTCATCTTTCTCCATGCTGTCATGGCAACTGGCCACGAAACCATTAATGCTGCTCTTGCTATATGAGCAGGATTAAATATGTTGAACCCCAGTCCCCCCATGGAGTGTTTTGCAATTGCTATTGCCACAAAGGATCCAACAACTGTCATATATATCGGTAAATCAGGTGGCAGACACATTGCAAGAAGCATACCTGTTACCACTGCGCTTCCATCAGTTATTGTTAAGGGCCTTTTCATGAACTTTTCCACCATAAATTCAGCGAATACTGCCGACAAAACACTAACTAAAATTGTAACAAATGCTTTTATTCCAAAATGGTACACGCTGAATACAACTGCGGGTACTAATGCTAAATTTACATTCCACATTATTTTACTAATTGATTCCTCTGATCTTATGTGCGGTGATGCAGAAACCCTTAGCATATTTTCATCAGATCTTATTTCAACATTCATAAGTATACCTCCATTATTTTGCCACTTTAGCTGCATTTTCTTTCTTTAAATACTTTATATATTGAACAATATTACGTTTTGCTGGACAAGCATATACACAACTTCCGCATTCTATACAATCCATAAGATTATTTTCCTCTTTGGCCTCTATAAATAGATTTCTTTCACCTAATATGCTTAATCTGCTTGGATTTAATCCCATTGGGCAGGCATCAATGCATCTTCCGCATCTAATACATGGTGATTGTTCAGATTCATTAATGGCCTTGTTTGTCAAAGCTAATATCCCAGAGGTACCTTTAATTATGGGGGTGTCCAAAGAAAATTGTGCAATTCCCATCATAGGCCCACCCATAATAATCTTTTCAGGCTTTTCTTTTAATCCGCCGCAGAAATCCACCGCCTGCTGAAATGTTGTTCCTACTCTTAAAGAAATATTTTTGGGTTCACGTACTGCATCTCCTGATACTGTAGTAACCCTTTCTATAAGTGGTATACCATTAATAACAGCATCACTTATGGCAATAACAGTTCCCACATTTTGAACTACCACTCCTACATCTGCAGGCAATGCTCCAGATGGCACTTCCTTTTTTGTAATGGCTTTAATTAACATTTTTTCTCCACCCTGAGGATATCTAGTGGGTAATTCCACTACCGTAACTGGAGTTCCTCTAAATGCTTCCTTCATTGCTTCAACTGCTTTAGGTTTATTGTCCTCAATGCCAACATAAGCATTGTCTACACCAAGAATCTTCATTACTATGAAAACGCCGCTGACAATTTTATCTGTATACTCCAGCATCATTCTATAATCTGCGGTTAAATAAGGTTCACACTCAGCTCCATTTAATATGAATGTATCTACCTTTTTATCTGCTGGGGGAGAAAGTTTCACATGTGTTGGAAATGTAGCACCGCCCATTCCCACAATTCCGGCTTTTCTAATTATAGTTTTTATTTCATCTACACTTAAGGTCTTCCAATCCCTTTTAAGGGGAATGCCATCTACCCATTGATCCATTTTGTCATTTTCAATTACAATAGCTAATGATTTACCAAAGACTCCATGAACATAGTCACCAATATCAACCACTGTACCCGATATAGATGAATGTATTGGGCCTGATACAAAAGCATCACTATCAGCTATAACTTGTCCCTTTTTAACCTTGTCCCCTTTTTTTACTAAAGGTATGCAAGGTGCACCTATATGCTGTCTTACAGGTATAACCACTTTTTCAGGAATCAATGAATTTTCTATTGCTTTGTTGGCAGTGTACTTTTTATTATCCTTAGGATGAACTCCGCCTTTAAAAAATTTCAACATAACACTATCACCTCATATTTAAAATAACGATTACAAATTTATTCAAAAAACTCTTACTATTTTAGGTAGTTTGTGTATATTATTTCTATTAAATTTCTCATAGTACACAATGATAGCTAAGGATATAAGAAACGCTATAACTGCACCGCCTATCTGAAAGGAGTAGGTACCTTTTCCCCATAATGAAGAAAGAAATGCACCTAGTTCAGCACCAATAAATATAGATATTAAGGGAAGTATATATACTATGAAAGCTGCCTTTAACATATTATTTTCTTTTAGTTCAAGAATTACATGTTCACCCCTTTTGGCCCCAATTAGGTTATTAGCCTCCAGTATCATTGCCTCACTGCCAGGACAAGCCCCACAATTTTCGCAATCTCCATGCCTTGACAGCTTAACTTTTGCAATTTTATTATTTAGTTCAATTACAATACCCTCTTTTTCATTTTTCAATAGACTTCACTCCCTTCTTTTGTATATGAAAAAACTTTTCATTTAATTCTTTAACATTATAACTCCAGATTCGACAATTTACAATTTTGTATATTTATTAACATGATTGTATATTTTTTATCATATTTGTATTTTATTTAACATATTTTATAATATTAATAATTATTATTTTTATTGCTGTTAATAATTTTATTAACCTCATGCTGAGTTAAATTCTGCCCAAATAACTTTGATAAAACTATGGATAAATTTTTATTATTTTGTAAATATTCAGGGTTCATAATTATACATTTAATATCTTCTTTTTTTATTTTTTTCATTATTATTTCCTATGAATTACTTTAATACTAAATATGAGGTATTAGCCTTGTCCTATTACATATTTTGTAATATTTATGAAAATAATTTTCAGTATTTTCTCAAAAATCTAATAAATAAATAATCTGAGGAATATATAATAGTATATTAAATTTATTGGAGGCTGACATGATAGCAGCAATATACAGCAGAAAGTCAAAGTTTACAGAAAAAGGTGAATCTGTAGAAAATCAAATTCAAATGTGTAAAGAATATGCTGTTAAATTGGGAGTCACTGATTTTATAATATATGAGGATGAGGGTTATTCAGGTAAAAGTATAGACAGACCTGACTTTTTGAGACTTTTAAAAGATGCTGAAAATAATAAATTCAACTTATTAATTTGTTATAAATTAGATAGAATAAGCAGGAATGTTGCGGATTTTACTTCTCTTATTAAAGAACTTGAACAATATAATATATCTTTCATTTCTGTTAGGGATCAATTTGATACAAGTACTCCAATCGGTCGTGCTATGATGTATATTTCCAGTGTATTTGCCCAATTGGAAAGAGAAACCATTGCTGAAAGAATACGAGATAATATGATGGAACTGTCTAAAACAGGAAGGTGGCTGGGCGGGAATGTCCCCCTAGGATTTTTCTCCGAAAAAGCATGGTATTATGATAATAATTTGAATAAAAAGAATATGTATAAGTTAACTCCAATTCCTGATGAAATTAAATTGGTAAAACTGATTTATGATAAGTATATAAAGCTTGGCTCAATATTTAAGGTTGTAAAGTATTTAAACAATAATAATATACATTTGAAAAAAAATTACTATGCTGATTCAGTTTATATCAGTGAGATTTTGCATAATCCAGTTTATGCCACAGCAAGTAAAGAAGTATATGATTATTTTAATAAATCTGGCACCTTGGTTTTTGGTGAAATGGATAACATACATGGAATAATGTCATATAACAGAAAAAGGCAGGGGAGGTATAAAAATCCCGAAAGTGAATGGATAATAGCATCAGCTGTCCATGAAGGTATAATTCCCGGGAAGGTCTGGGTGGATGTGCAGCATCAACATAAAAAAAATAGATTTCTGCCTCCAAATTTGGGTAATAGCAGTGTTTCAATATTATCAAAGTTACTCTTTTGTGATATGTGCGGCTCCCCCATGTGTATTAGATATGGAGTAAAAAGGAAGAATGGAACCAGACCCTATTATTTTACCTGCTCAGCCCATATTTTAAATAAATATCAATGCAGCAATAAAAGCGTAAGTTTAATCCTTATTGAATCTTCAGTAATTGATGGATTAAAAAAAATGACCTTTGACATGAATACAATAATGTCCATGCTTTCAAATAAATATACCTTTGAAAAAGAAAATCTGGCAGAAAAGGAGCTGCTTAATTCTGAAAAGCTTCTATTAAATAATGAAGCTTTAATTAGGAGCTTGATTGTTGAATCACCTTCACTATCAACTGAGGCCCACAAAGTTTTATCGGCTAGAATTGAAGAATTAAATAAGGAAAATTCTAAATTAAAATCCTTTATTCAGGAGCTGAAAAGCCAAAATAAAAATAGTGCTGACATTAGCAGTTATGTGAATAAAATTTGCTCAAATACACTAAATTTTTCTGATATATTTGATAATTGTAAAACCCAAGCTGATAAAAGATATTTAATAAATGAAATAATAGAAAAAGTCTACTGGAATGGAAATACCAAAGAAATAAAAATTAAATTGCGCAGCTGCTAAATTAGTTAAAATAATTAACAATACTTATAGCATTTTAATATATGTTGCTAATGGCATAACTGCAATAATTGTTATAGCTCTTCTGATCTCTGTTGTTGTAACAATAATATCAGTTTTAAATGGTTTTAACGAAGTAGATGAAGATAAAATTAAATTATTAAAGACTTTTGGAGCTAAAAAAATACAGATTCTAACAAATCTAATTTTACCCGCATCCATACCTACTTTAGTTTCTGCACTTAAAATTAATGTAGGATTATCCTGGGTAGGTGTTATCATGGGAGAATTTCTAGTCGCCAAGGATGGTTTAGGTTTTCTAATAATTTTTGGAGGACAAATTTCTCAGCTGGATATGGTTATGTTCAGCATAATAATATTATCTTTACTTGCTTATTTAATGTATGAAGTTGTGGCATTTTTAGAAAAAATAATTAAATATAGTTACAAAAACTGAATATAAAAGTGTAAATTGGATAGTACTTTATGTGTAATATTTTAAAAATAACTGGAATAAAATAAAATATGTATTTTTATATTACTAAGGAGGTTACACATGAGCTATTTTGAGAAAGCCAATGACCTTTACAATATTAAAGATTACAGAAGAGCAATTGATATGTATAATTTAGCTGTAGTTAATAACGATAATGAACCATCTTCACTTTATAATGCATCTGTGTGTTATATAAAGCTAAAAGAATATGAAAAAGCTATTCCTCTATTAAAATTAGCCATATCAAAAAAAATGGAAAGCAAATATTTGTTTAACTTAGGCTATAGTTATACCATGTTGGAAAACTTTAAGAAGGCATTGATTTATTTTAATATGGCCTGGTCTTTGGATAACCATGATAGTGATTGTGAAAAGGCAATTAACCTCATAATAAAAAAAATACAAAAATAGTATTTGAACTTAATTAAAGATATAAACAAAACAATCATCAGCTAAGCTGGTGATTGTTTTGTTTATATGGGGCATTGAAATAACTACCTTATTTATCTTTAGCATAATTATATAATTTCTCCATTTGACAAATGAATTTAAATAATAAAAGGTATAAATACCATTTGAGTTAAAATTGTATCTAAAATTAAAATCTTTGATAAACTAAATACAAGCACATTAGAGCTGGTATCTTCAGTATATTTCCTGTATCCATAAGAAATACATAGGGTACTGATTATGAAAGCAGCAATAATGCCTTTTAATGGTGTAAACCACTTTGGAATAAAGTAGGAATACCTTTTATATGAAATTGAATAAATAACAAAAATCTTAATTAAAACAGCAATTAAATAACTAATAATATAAATAATCTTTCTCATATTAAGATTTAACCTAAATTCAAATAAGCTAATTATACTTACAATACAAATTGTGGGAAGTATCCAAAGTGATCCATATATGATAATATCAAAAATGCTGTATACAAAGCTTTGAAAAGTATCATTCAATGCCTGTATAATTTCATTTTTTTCTATTCCATTGTATTCCTTCTTAAAACTTTCTCTGGAAGAAGTCATATATAACTTGTAGCTATTGGATTTAAAGCTGTCACAGAATAATACTGTATCCCCGCAGGATGCTGGATAAATAGTTGCCTCATTTGTTCTTGAGACTAAATTGTTCTCTACAAGCTTGGAATCTTTTATTTCATATTCCACAATATCTTCATGTGTATATTTATTCCTGAAAAGTGTTTGTACATTTGATAAAAAAACAGGCTTATTAGGCATTTGCCCTGGAACAGTATTTAATGCAGTAAATTCTCTAAGCTCCTTCATAGAATAGCCGCTGCCATCTAAATTAAACTTAACCATTCTATTATTTCCCGGAGTATTTTCATAACTATATCCAATAATTAAATATCCATACTTTTCGTCTGTAACCAATGCGGTACTGTAAAATGCGATCTTTGACATCTCCTCTATGGCTGCTGCTTTAACTGGTTTAGTTATTCCATTAGAGTCTATACTTAAACAAAATACTTTACTGTTTAAATCCACATAGGTAAGAATTGCTTTGCCTTGGGTCATGGTTCCTGCCAGCATGGATGGTTCCCTCACATTAAGTTTGAGCTTTTTGTTCAATTTAGCATCATATATGCTGATTCCATTGTTGTCAATCCATACAAAGTACGAACTTCCTATCTGAATTATTTCCTTAATGCTGTCATCTTCTGATTTATCAATAATATCTAATTGTTTATTTAACTTAACAAAAAATGTCTTTACACTGCTGCTTGTATAATTAAGCCAGCTGACATAAACATTATCCCCATCAGTTATTAAGTTCAAATTGTTTATATTTTTAAATTGAGACTTTATTTCCGTAACCTTTTCTGTAACTCCTAAATCATTTGTCTGCCTTATCTTTACATTACTGCCATCATTATATGCAATTAAATATTTATTTTTATATTTGATTATTTTTGGAGGAGTTGTTATATTGCTTTCTGTTATAAGAACTTCTTTAGACCATTTTTCAGAAGGCGGTTTTATTCTATTATTTATGTTTATATAAGTATGAATAGAAAATAATAAAACAATAATTAAAATGCACATTACCTTAAAAGCATTCTTTTTCACTTATATCCCCCCACATCTATAAAACCCATGGATCTAACGCATCTCTTAAACAGTCTCCCAGCACATTCAAGCTTATGAGTAAAGTTATAATAACTAATGAAGGTAAAATCATTTGATATGGATAAAACATAGCCATGCCAATATATTCTTTAGCAATTATACCAATACTTAAATTAGGAGGTTGAATTCCTATACCTATATAACTCAATATGGATTCATTTAAAATCACATTTGGCACCTCTAAAGAAAATGTAACAATAATTGTAGGAATCACATTAACTAACATATGCTTCATTATTACTCTAGATGCTTCTGCTCCTAAAGCTTCCGACGCTAAAATGTATTCCTGCTCTTTTACTGATAATAGTTGTGCCCTAATTATACGTGTCACATTGCACCAGCCTATGATGCACATGGATGATATTATGGTTATCATTCCACGCTGAAGAAATAGGGATAATAAAATTATAAGCAATAAACTAGGTATAGTAGCCACAATTTCCACAATGCGCATTATAATATCATCTACCATTCCTCCATAATAAACGCAAATAACACCATAGGTTGTACCAATAATCACATTAAAAGTGGCAACAATTATTCCAATAGAAAGAGATGCTTTTACTGAAACACACACTCTTGTAAAAATGTCCCTGCCATATATATCTGTGCCAAATATATGAAGTTTTGAAGGTTCAGTATTTCTCAGCATAACATTAGTCATATTATAACCATATCTGCTCACCTTAGGTCCTATATAAACTGCTGCCAATACCATTACAAATATTATAAAAACATAAATAGCAACTTTATTGCTTTTTAATTTTATAATCACACTATCAGCATAGGTAATATTAGGAATATCAATGAGATCATCTATTTCGCTTTCGTCAATGCCAATTATCTTAAATTTTTCTTTATCAAGTTTCATATTACACCTCTACAGCGGACTTAATATCACAATTATACATCATTTACATATATTGTTAAATAGTTGTAATCTTATATAAAAAAATGACAGATAACAATTAGCTGTGTTACCTGCCTAAAGAGTCTGCCTCAGAACTCTATTTTACAATATAACAACAATGGCCTATATCATGCATAAAGTTGTCCGTTACTTCATGATACAGGCCTTGTTAATAATTTTTATCTCAGTGTTCTAAAAGTATATCCTTGAGCCTTTAAATACTCAATTATCTGAGGTAATGCATCTATAGTTGTTTGTTTTCCAGGAGCATCATGCATCAATACAACTATATGCTGCTTTCCTGTGGAGGTTTGTCTTATATTTGTAATTAACTTGTCCTTTGAAACACCTACAGCTTCTGCATCTCCATTTAATGCATTCCAGTCAACATAATAATATCCTTTGGTCACTACCTCATTTCTAAATAGTTCCAGTCTATTACCAAATGATCCCCCAGGGAATCTAATGAGTTTTGTATTAAAATCACTTCCCAAAATGCTTTTTAGCACAGCATCATTTTTATTTAAATCAGCTATCAAGTTCTGCGGCGAAGCATAGATATATTTATAATTATGACTGTAAGTATGGTTTCCTATAGAATGTCCATTATTCTTTTCGCTAATTAAAAGATCCTTGTTCTCTTCAGCCATAACTCCTACAATAAAAAAAGTAGCTTTTATATTATATTTATTTAATATTTGCAGTACCTTCGGTGTAACGTCTCTGGAAGGTCCATCATCAAAAGTTAAATATGCCACTTTATGTCCATCTGGATTATATGGATTGAAGTTAGCCATACTGTCAGACTCATGTACCTCAGTTTCTCTTTTAACTTCATAGTCAGAAGATGTTTTTACTGCGTCATTAATCTTTCGCTGATTTTTTTTATCTAGTGAGCTTGTATTAACATTATCATCTTTTTCTTCAGTGGATCCTGTATATTTTGTATTTGCAGCAGTTGTTGAAGCCAGATTATTTTTATATTTTACTATTACCCCTCCTATAAAGAAACCAGCAATAAAGATTAATACCATAATTCCCGAAATAATTAGTTTTTCTCTATACCTTCTCCTGCTTCTCTTTACCCTTTTCAACTGCCTCATCCCCTATACCCGTTGTATATTTATATTATAGTGCACCTATAGGTTAAAAAGGTTACTAAATATTTACTATTACCATTGCCCAGCTATTTTAGCATCCCTATGATCTAAATCAAATCTTTTGCTATCAAAGTAGTTTCCACCTCTATAGAAGGTTGTATCAACATTAATCCATCTCGATTCTTCAGGAATATAAACCTGATTCCATGCATGGCTTACCCAGCTTACGCCATTGAATCCCTCTCCGGTAATTAACCTAACTTTAATATTATCTGCTCTGCTCATAGCCACATAAAGACAGGAGTAATCAAAACATATGCCCTTACCGCTGTTAAAGGTGGGTATTGCACCTGATTGTACATTAAAATCATTTTGCAAAACCCTATCTGCCTTATTATAATCATAGCCTATATTGCTTCCTATCCAATTGTATATTAATTTAGCTTTTCCTCTGGTTGTAGTGCTGTTATTTCCCAGTCTTCCTGCCAATGCATCTATAGCAGAATTTGAGCGAACGCCTTCTTCTAATGTAACTCCATTGTAGTAAACAATAGTATTGCTTGAAGGAGTACCCGTCTCCCTATCACCTGCGTTGCTCTCCTTAACTACTATCTTAAATGAATTGTCTAATATATTAGGCAGCTGCTTCGCAATTTTAGAATTAGTTACTGGTATAATTATTTGTTTACATATTGTTTTGTATGGTACAGACGCTTCAGCATACTGATTAAGTTTATTGTTAATCTTAAAAATAGAAATAAAGTTTAATAAGAAAGATATAATTAACACATAACTAACGGACTTGGGAAATTGAAATAAACCTCCCATAATTCTTTTAAACATTGTGTTTTTATCTCTAAGAGAATCTTCAATTCCATCAAGCAGAGGATACAAAGTTACATTATTTATAACCTGAAGGAGAAAGAAAATAAGATTATATATTACATAAATAAGCAATGGAATTATAATAAAATATACTATATACTTATTACTGTTTATATATGAAGTTATGCTATTAGGTATAACATTATAAATTTGTCTGTATATACCTTTTTCATGTTGTATAAAAATATTCTTTCCATAGAATGTGCCTCCAAAAAGAGATATTACAAAAGAAACATTTTTATTAACATCCTGTAAATCAAGCTTTAAATTATGTGATGAAAATGCAAACAAAAAACCTTTTAATATGGGATAAAAAAACACTACTAATAAAGCTACAGTCACTGGATTAAATTTCATTTCCCTCACCACCTTATATTTCCATATCTTTTAAAACAGTCTTTATATCATCAAAAGAGTACCCCCGTCTCAATAGATATTCTGCTAATTTTCTATATAACTTTTGCACGTTATTTTCTGATTTTGAAATTACATTGTATCTTTTCTCTGCCAATTTCTTAATTTCATCAAGTTTATTATATTCATCAATTACAGGTTCACTTTTAAAGTCATCAAAATTAAATATTTTCTTTATTGCTTCTTTCACAACTTCACCTGTAAATCCGCATCCGTATAGATAAGCTCCTAATTTGTTATAAGCTTTTCTACCATCAGCACAACTGCTGCAAATGGATTTATACTTTTTTTCTCCAAGTTTAACAGCAGTATTTTCTTCCACAGCATTATCTATATATGTCAATTTTTCATCAACTAAATCTGCATTAATTCCTTTATTAATCAATACGTATCTTATCTTTTTTTTGCTAGTGCTTTTAGACTTTTCTTTTACATATAAGGTTACATACTTTTCATCGTCAACGAAAGAATATTCTCTTAAAAATTCCATGACTTTTTTAATTATACCCTCACTATATCCTTTAGCTTTCAGCTTATCGGTTACTTCTTTCTCAGCTTTATAGGATTTTTCAATGATTTTAAGAGATGTATTCTTAGCCCTAATATATTCATCTTCTTCAATTATGGAAGCTAAAGCATCCACATCGATGTTTGTGCCCTTTTTCAGGTTGTTTAAATATACCACCTCTATATTGCATGAAGCGGAATATGTATCGTCAATGTAAATATTAACCCTGTCCTTATTATTTTTTTGAACTTCTATATTTGTAATTTTCATTAACTCACCTTTTTTATATATAACTTTATTGATTCTTCAATATATGGATGGTTGGATTATTAAACACCCTTCTAGCCATGTCATATATATTTTTATCTTTAATATTTTCCAAGTTATCCATGTCTTTAATAAACTGAAATATATCATCACCGTCAATTGTTTGATGAAGTACATAATTACCTAAATCAGTAGCATCTTCAATGGTAAATGCAACCGCTGTATTTAAAACCTTTTTCATTAGGGCAATAGTATTTTCATCAAATTTAATAGTTTCATCTTTTATGCCTTTTATGCACCAGTCAATAGCTTCCATAGTTTCCTTTATATCATTTTTGCCAACTGCAGTATAAATAATCAATGTCTTCACATCATTAGTAAGATCTAAATCAGTGTAAATATCATAGGCTAAGCCTCTTTTTTCCCTTATTTCTCTAAATAATATTGAGTTAGAGCTTTCACCAAATTTGTGATTTAAAATTTTTAAAGCCAATTCATCTTCTTTGCTTAAATCATAAAAAGTATAAAGATAAACAATAGTGCATTGCTCTATATTTTTCTTATAACTTGTTTTTATTATAGGAATGTTTTTTTCAACTATTACCTTTTCTCTTGTAAAATTTCTGGCTTCCCAGTTTCCTAAATAATTTTTTACAATGCCAATTACTTTTTCATGTTCATATGGGGATACAACTGAAATAAAACAATTATTTGGCACATAGTATTTTTCATAATAATCCATTAATTGCTTTCTATCAATTGCTTTAACTACCTGCTCATCACCTATAGTATTATACTTTAATGGGCTGTTATTAAATGCTATCTCATGAACCTTGTCATAGCTGTACTCTTCAATGTCATCTCGTCCGCTTCTTATTTCAGCTAAAATTACTCCTCTTTCCCTTTCTATTTCTTTCTCAGGAAATATAGAATTCTGGAGCATGTCTGATATTAAGTCCACAGCCTTTTCAAGTTCACTTTTAAGTGAAGTAATACTATATACGGTACTGTTTGAATCAGTATATGCATTATATTCTCCTGCTCTTTCCTCAAGCTCATTATTCAATACTTCATTGGACCGTGTTTTTGTGCCCTTAAAAAGCATATGCTCCATAAAGTGAGAAATTCCTTTTTCACTTAGTGTTTCATATATTGCACCAATTTTAATTCCAGCATGTACTGCAACTAATTCTGTCTCTTTTTTTATTGTTATTAATTTTATACCATTGTTTAAAGTAGTCTGTTTTGCGTTAAACATTAAGTAATTTTTCTCCTTTTCCTTTTATAACATTACGCTAATCTTATTTCCACATATCCTTTGTTAAATTTTCAATAATTTTTTTTCTTTTTAATGTTTCTTCATTATCAATGATAATTTTATCATTACTTATAATGATTACATCTCCCTCTTTTGCATTTTGAGGTAATTTTGATTTTTCAATATTTAACATAGTCCTGTCTTCTTTTTCGCATACAGCAAAATTATGTTCAAATCTATCAATAATTAATTTCAATAAAATCACTCCTCTGTACTTTGCGTTAAAAACTATATATTGTGCCCCGCAAAATATGGAATTTTCAACGATTTTTGTGAGAGCAGAATATAATATGTTTTTTGCAAAGTGCCTATTATGATTATAATTGTTTTTTATATAAGAATAAACATTTATTTGACTTATTATTAAATATAGTTTAAACTAAATTGTGGCTTTATTGATAATATGTTCAATTATAGTCAAAAGACAGTTCGTAACCATCCTGTCTTAAAACAAAACTATGGAGGTCTTAATTTATGGAAAATTTAGCAAGAAAGAAAATTATTCACCTTGTATCTGCAGCTCTAATAGGTTCTATTTATGCAACCTTGACTATTTTATTAGCACCTATTAGTTATGGTCAAATTCAAGTGAGAGTTGCTGAAGCTTTAACAGTGTTACCCTTTTTCTCTTCTTATTCAATAGGAGGATTATTCGTTGGGTGCATAGTTGCAAATATCTTTGGAGGTAACGGTCCAATTGATATAATTTTCGGTTCATTAGCAACTTTAGTAGCTGCCATTATGACTTATTATATTGGTAAAAGCAATATATACTATAAAAAATATTTAGCGCCGCTGCCCCCAGTGATTATTAATGCTGTAGCGGTTGGATTTATTTTACATTATACTTTGCAGCTGCCATTGATAATAACCATGTTATGGGTTGGTCTTGGTGAGGCTGTGTCATGTTATGTAATTGGTTTGGCAGTATTAACTGTTTTTGAAAAGAATTCTGCACTTATGAAATACTTAAAAGCATAAAACAAAAGGCAGTGTGATACTGCCTTTAATTTTTGATAAATTTTCTCCATGAGGTATAAAATTATACTAAAAAATCAAAAACTATTAAAAAACGAAAGAGGTAGGTTTATGGAAAACATTAGTTTTAACAATTTGGGTTTAGGCGATAAAGTAATGCAGGCAATTGATGCCCTAGGTTTTGAGGAACCATCACAAATTCAGTCAGAAGCAATTCCACAGGTATTAAAGGGAATTGACATAATCGGTCAGGCTCAAACAGGTACAGGAAAAACTCTTGCTTTTGGGGCGCCTGTAATAAGTATGATATCAGACAAAAACAAGGGAAGAAAAATAAATGCACTAATTTTAACACCAACAAGAGAATTGGCAATCCAAATAAATGACGAGTTAATGAGATTGGCTAAGTTTACAAATGTAAAGAGTATGCCAATTTATGGAGGACAGCCAATTGACAGACAGATAAAATCACTGCAAAGAGGTGTTGATATTGTAGTTGGTACTCCAGGAAGAATTATTGATCATCTAAATCGTGGGAGCCTAAATGTAAAAGATATCGATTTTTTAATTTTAGATGAAGCAGACGAAATGCTGAACATGGGCTTTATTGATGATATCGAAGATATAATTAAAAATACAAATGATGAAAGGCAAACTCTGTTGTTCTCTGCAACAATGCCAGATACCATCAGAAGGCTTGCATCAAAATACTTAAAAAAGAATGTTAAGCATATTGCCATTACTAAGAATTCAATGACTGTATCTAAAATTTCTCAATACTATTATGAAATAAAGAATAAGGATAGATTTGAGGTTTTATGCAGAATTTTAGATGTAGATGAACCTTCAAGCGCCATAATATTTTGTAAAACAAAAAGAGGTGTTGATGAGCTTGTAGAAGGCCTTCAATCCAGGGCTTACAATGTGGAAGGCATGCACGGTGATATGGGCCAAAGTCAAAGATTGAATACCCTAAGAAAGTTTAAAGAAGGTAACTTAGATTTTCTAGTAGCTACTGACGTAGCCGCAAGAGGAATAGATGTAGATGATATTTCCCACGTTATAAATTATGACCTGCCACAGGATTCTGAATCCTATGTACACAGAATAGGAAGAACAGGACGTGCAAATAAAGAAGGTATTGCTTACACTCTTGTAACCCCAAGAGAATATATGTCCTTAAAAGTTATCGAAAGGGCAACAAAGAGTAAGATTACAAGAAAAGAAGTACCAACTATCGATGAAATATTTGAAACTAAGTATAAAAATATCATTGAAACAACAAAGGAAGTTATTAACAGCGAAACCCATAAAAACTTCATTCCAATAGCTACTAAATTGGATGAGGACTTCAATCTTATTGAAGTGGCTGCTGCATTGATGAAAATGTTATTTGATAAGGAAGTTAGCTATGACTACGTGGAACAAACTTTGAAATCACATGACAATGTTAGGTTATTTTTATCCTGCGGCAGGATGGATAATATAAATCCAAAGACTTTAGTATTGTTCCTAGCTGACAATGCTGGAATAGATAAATCAGAAGTTGGAGATATAGATATTTTAAATAAATTCTCCTTTGTAAATATTCCAGAACGTTATGCAGATTTGATAATAAAAAAGTGTGCCGGTAAAAAGATTAACGGGCGCAGAGTTGGTATTGAAATAGCAAAAGACAGAGATTAAATATATTAAAAAAGGGATCTTCTAAATATACAGTTATTTTAGGAGATCCCTTAATATTATTTATCTTTGCTTTTATATATTCTAAAATTAATTTTTGAAAATATATTATCTATATTTTCAACATTTTCTAGCCAATTAATATCCACAGTGTTATTAATTATTTGATTATAAATTTTCTCAAATCTCTCTACATGAGAATTTACTCTTTTAGCTGCATATTCAGAAGCTGTATTATTTTTTATTATAAATGCCCAATCTGAGCTTTCAGCCAGCAATAGTTCTCTTGCCGCTTGATTTAATGCTCTTTCTTCAATCTCACTTGGATTAGAGTAATTGTTTGATAAGTAAATCATTTTATCAGCACAACTGTGAATTTTTTTATAAATCCACTGATTTGATGTATTTAACCAAACCGAATAATCCCCATTTTCTCCCCAGCTGGATGGATTAGGACTGCAGCACTGAATTTTTTTACATTTTAAAATAAATTCAGAAGGAGTTATAAGTTTATATAAATTTTCTTCTTTAGCACTATGCCTTAAAAAGTTTTCAATGAATTCCGGTCCTTCATACCACCAATGTCCAAATAATTCAGTATCATATGGGCATGTAATAATTGGTGTATCATTCATATTAGCCTTTATTTCTGTAAATTCATTATTTCTTTCATTGATAAAATTCTGTGCATGCTCCTTTACTTTTTCCATAGCTTTTTCTCTATTATAATAAAGTTTTTCTTCTGTTGTTCCAGTTATTTTATAGTACTTTATTCCCGTATCAATTCTAATTCCATTCCTGTTTATATAGGGTGCAATATACTCCATTGGCAAATCATATCCTATGTCCCTATAAAATTCTCTATAATTGCAGTCACCTGGATATCCCTGTAGGCTGCTCCACAGCTGTCTGGAGGATTTTATATCACGTCCTAATGCAACTATGCCATTTGGAGTTACAATTGGTGCAAAGGTGCCATATAGAGGCTTTGGAGAAGCATTAAGCACACCTATACTTTCTGTAATAAAATATTTTAAATTATTTTCCTTTAAAATTGAATCTAAATTGTAACTATAGGCACACTCCGGCAGCCAAATTCCATTTGGTTCATGGCCCATTTTCTCTGTATAAGTTTTAACACCCAGGCTTACCTGAGCTGATACACTTTCCCTATGAACACTTAATAACGGCAGAATTCCATGTGTTGCTGCAGAGGTAATAAACTCTACATATCCTAATCTATCAAACTTTCTATATGCATTCATTAAATTTCCATCATATTTGTAATATGTTTTTAATATTTCTAGAAACCTTTCTTCATAAAAATTAGCTAACTCATTTTCTTCCTTATTAAATTTTGTTCTTATGATTTCTTCTCTAGCAAGTTTAATGTTATTTTCTAAATATTTAATAAATCTTTCATTTAAATATTTGTCCTCTAACATATTCATTAATGGGGGAGTTAAGGATAATGTTATTTTATAATTTATTTTATCTTGTATAAGTCTGTCAAATACCTGTATTAATGGTATATAACTTTCACTCATTGCCTCAAAGAGCCACCTCTCCTCCAGAGCATCTTCCATATCAGGATGTCTTACGAAAGGTATATGACTGTGCAGTACCATAGCTACATATCCATTTATCATTTTATCATTTTCCATAATTACCTCTTGATGTAACTGTTTCATTATTTTCATTTAATTTATTAAAATAGTTTTCAAAAAAATCAATGTGTGAAGAATGAAGATTTTTATTAGTATTGAATTCTATGTTTTTATTTGATTTATTTAAATAATAAACATTTTTATCTGGTGAAGGATGCTTTCTAGGAGTTGTTACCACATTTGAAATACCTATAGTATGAAAAGTATTATCTGAATTTATCTTTACTAATTTAACAAATACGTCTAAGTCATCTGAATCTAAATGTATGTACCAGTTATCTGCATTGTCTTTAATTTCTATAGTTTTTAATTCATTTTCTATTCCATTGTCAATACAATATACTTTTAAAACCAACTTAAAATTACTATCAGAACTAACCTTATTTATTTGATGTGCATTCCCATTGAAATAGCAAAATAAGGTGTGTGCACTTTGAACCATTAAGGTAATTTCACCTTCCATATACATACCCCATTTCTAAAATATATAATAAATATTATACCTTCTTTTATCTTTAATGTCACTTTATACATGCACATAATTTTCCTGATTACTGTTCACATATAAATGTATGTTGTATAATTATTTTTATCAATAATATTAAACTTTATCTTTAATTGAAAGGAATTTTATTATGGCTAAAATATGTCTTAAAGGGAGTGCAATGTTAAATCCAGTTCCATCAGTATTAATTACAAGTAAAAACAATAAAGACAAGGTAAATGTTTTTACTGCCGGCTGGGTTGGAACTGCCTGCACTCATCCCCCAATGATTACAGTTGCAATAAGACCAGAAAGATTATCATACGAATACATAAAGGAAACCATGGAGTTTACAGTAAACATTCCCACTGCCTCTATGGTTAAAAAGGTTGATTTCTGCGGTGTTAAATCCGGAAGGAATGTGGATAAAATTAAAGAGATGAATTTTAAGCTTATTAATGGAGTAAATGTTAAATCACCAATACTAGATGAATGTCCAATAGCGCTGGAGTGTAAGGTGGCCTCTATAACTCCTCTAGGAACTCATCATCTTTTTCTGGCTGAGGTAGTATCAATACATATTGATGAATCTATAATGGATTCCAATGGAAAATTTCATCTGGAGAAAGCAGATTTGTTATGCTACTCTCATGGCGAATATTTTAAATTAATGGAAAAGCCTCTGGGTAAATTTGGATTCTCTGTACAAAAGAAAAGACGTAATAAGTAAAAGAATTATAATAACAATATTATTCGTAATTTTACTTGTCCATCCCTCATAAATTTAAAATATGGGGGTGATATCATGAGTAAATTTAAGAAATTGGTATTTGTTCTTTTATTTATATTAATAGTAGAAATATTGCTGATAATAATTGAAGTTGAAAATTCAAAAACAATGTCTTCCATAAAAAACTACAATAATAAAAAGCCAGTTGTAATGTATGTAGAATCAAAGGTTTTATCAGTATTTTAGGATGGAAGGATACTAAAATCATATCTGTAGCATCAGGGCACCCTTCCACCCCTTCACCCCTTAGTATATGAAAATATTTAATTTTGGTAAATCCAGGTTTTAGTTTTAAAATCCCTTCCCCTGATGATTACATTATTCCCTTGTGCCTCAACATAAAGTCCCTGGCTGTCATCAAGTCTATTCACTCCCCCCTTGTCATTTAGCTCCATACCGAATGATACTGCACCTGTGTGCATCACTTTAAATGGCTGTTTCAAAATTTCATTATAGGATTGAAGCAGAAGATGGGTATGAGAGGTAAACAATATAACTTGTGGATATTCTTTTAATATATTATATATTTCACTGCTTTGCTGAACTCCAACCCACCATTTAATTTCTCCAACCAAATGATGATGTAAAAATACAAAAACAGGTCTTTTAGCATCATAATTTTCCTGAAGTTTTTCCTTTAGCCATTTTTGCTGTCTATCTGAGATATAGGCTTTAGTTGACCCTAACTGCTTTGTATTTCCAGCTTCCGTGCCTAATGAGATAAAATGATATCCATTAATCCAAGTATCATGATAAACTGATTTTTCATCAGAAAAATTTAAATACCTGTTAACAAATTCATTAACTTTTTCATTGCTATTGTATCCTTTTCCATATTCATAGAATTCATGGTTGCCAATATTTTTAATTATCTTATTTGGTAAAAGTGATTTATTCTTATTCAAACATTTTGTTATTGCATCATACTGACTATCTACACCTTCATCTACAATATCACCATTCAATACCATTGCATCCATTGAGGGATTTATATTGTGTAAATCCTGGATAGCCTTATTTAATTTATTGGTATTTCCATGTACATCTCCTAATACAGAAAATGAAATACCTACTTTAGCGGATGTCTCAACACTAGCATTCTTTTCCTGGATTTTTGCAACATGGTTTTTATATGCAAATACTCCTGTAAAAGTTAAAACTATTAAAATGCACCCCATTGACACCAGTTTCTTCATACATCCACTCTCCTTTATCTAAATTCATTAGATTATATTTGTTTATTATATCATATTTTAAATACCTAAATAAGTTAACTATATATAAATATACATATATTCTACATTTATACCTTTCTTATATTTATTATGGTCAAAATTCTACATTAAATTCCTAAAGTACGCAAAAAATAAAAAGCCTATTTAAAATGATGTTCATTTTAATAGACTTTTTACATTAATAAATAATGTTTTTAGAATTCAGCTGATCCAGTAGTTCTTGGGAATGGTATTACATCTCTAATGTTACTCATACCTGTAATATACATTATAATTCTTTCAAACCCAAGTCCATAACCTGAATGCTTTGTCTCTCCGTATTTTCTTAGTTCTAAATACCACCAGTAATCTTCTTTTTTCAGGCCTAATTCTGCCATTCTCTTTTCTAATTTTTCAAGTCTTTCTTCTCTCTGGCTTCCTCCAATTATTTCTCCGATACCCGGTACAAGAAGGTCTGCTGCAGCCACAGTTTTATTATCATCATTCAATCTCATATAAAATGCTTTTATTTCCTTTGGATAATCTGTTACAAATATTGGTTTCTTAAATACCTTCTCAGTTAAATATCTTTCATGCTCTGTTTGTAAATCTATACCCCATTCTACAGGATATTCAAATTGCTCTCCGCTGTTTTTCAATATTTCAACTGCTTCGGTATATGTAATTCTTCCAAATTCGTTTGATACTACATTTTTAAGTCTTTCAAATAATCCCTTATCAATAAAGTTATTAAAGAATTCCATTTCTTCAGGGGCATTTTCCATAACATAATTTATTACATACTTTACCATAGCTTCAGCAGTATCCATATCATCCTTTAAATCTGCAAATGCCATTTCTGGTTCTATCATCCAGAACTCAGAAGCATGTCTTGAAGTATTTGAATTTTCTGCTCTAAATGTAGGTCCGAAGGTGTATACATTTCTAAATGCCAATGCAAAAGTTTCCGCAGAAAGCTGGCCGCTAACTGTCAGTCCTGCAGGCTTTGAGAAAAAGTCACTGGAATAATCAACTTTTCCATCCTCATTCTTAGGTAAATTTTCAAAATCCAGTGTGGTAACCTTGAACATTTCCCCTGCACCTTCAGCATCACTGCAAGTTATAATTGGAGTATGAGCATATACAAAATTCTGTTCCTGAAAAAACTTATGGATTGCATAAGCTGCTAATGACCTGACCCTAAACACTGCTGAAAATGTATTACTTCTTGGTCTCAAATGTGCAATAGTTCTTAGGTACTCTAAACTATGTCTTTTCTTTTGCAAAGGATAATCTGAACTTGACATTCCTTCAATATTAATTTTATCTGCCTTTATCTCAAATGGCTGCTTAGCCTCTGGAGTTAGGACCACTGTACCCTGTATACTTATAGATGAACTAATTGGCAGCTTTGATACTTCCTTAAAATTATCCAGATTTTCTTCAAATACTATTTGAACATTTTTAAAAAAACTTCCATCATTCATTTCAATAAATCCAAAATTTTTAGATGCTCTGATGGTTCTTACCCATCCAGAAATATTTACTTTAGCATTGGTATACTTTTCTTTATTTCTAAATATTTCTTTTATTAATGTATTTTCCATTTTCTATACCTCCTTGATAATTATAAAAAATAAAAACCCTTCATCCCTAATAAAGGGACGAAAGGTAAAATTTCGCGGTACCACCCAAATTGTCATAATGACCACTTAAAATAAATTAAACTAAATACAATCAGTTCAATTTATCCCAAATATAAGGCTTTGGAAACCTCTAAGCCTACTTTCATTTGATTTCGGTTAGAAACTCCGGGATGTTCTTCAATAAAGGTTTATTATTGACCTCTCACCATTAGTCAACTCTCTTTGAACTCTTCCCCTACCTACTCTTCCCATCATAGTTGTATGTTATCAACCAAAATTATATTATTAACTATATCATATGTCAATATTTTATTTAAAATTCGTGTTTTTATAGTGTTTTTAATTTGACATATGATCTTAAAAAAAGAACAGATATCTGTTCTTAAAAAATAAATTGAGAAATGAACATGAACACTTGTTAATTTCTTAACACTTACAATATTAATATTATCATATTTTATAAAAAAATCAATGTTTTTTTTAATGAAATTGTATTATTGGAATTAAATTACGTAAAATATAAGAATACTGTGTAATCCTTTTAACAAAATAACTGTTTTTTAATATTTCCTTTTGACAAAAGATAATCTTTATTATATAATTAATTATATTAATTAATAGGATGGTGCTTATGGATACAATTACAGGAATTTTCAGAGAAAAAAAGCTTAAATTGACTCCGCAGCGTATAGCCGTATATAAATATCTACACTCCACAACAGAACATCCTTCTGCTGAAACAATCTACAAGGCTTTACAGGAAGAATACCCTACTATGAGTTTAGCTACAGTATATAAGGCATTAAAAACTCTTGTTGAAGTAAAGCTAGTTCAAGAAATAAATGTTGGCGAGGGGAATTTCAGGTATGATGGAAATGTTTGCTCACATCCTCATATTCAATGTTTAAATTGTGGTAAAGTAGATGATATTCAGGGCATTTGCTTTAGTGATTTAAATGATAAGGTTAAGAACTACACCAATTATGATGTTGTAACTAATCAGTTATATTTCTATGGCTTATGCGAGAATTGCAAAAATTACAAAAAATAAAGGAATGGAAACACCATTCCTTTATTTTTTGTAAGCCTGATCAACTATTGTTACCCACTCCTTGCCTTTTTCGCTGTTCCCTACAATAATATTGTTAAGTTGAGATGAAACACCTTGTTTAATTGCTTTTGGCAAATTATCCAAATATAATACACTATTCTCATTGGCAATCTGTAAATGCTTTATGGTACTGGTTCCAAGTAAGTTTTTATTTGTTTCATTAGCTTTTTTATTTCCTGTGATAAAGCCCTTTTTCAAAATAGCCTTTTGTGCTTCATCACTTACCATAAATTTAATAAAATCATTGGCTTCCTGTCCATTTTCAACATTTACCGGCATACATGCTAACGCATTTACTATAACTGGTATACTTTCCTTACCTGATGTTAAATTAGAAAAATAATCTATGGCTTCAACCCCTTTATTTTCTACAACATTATCATAATATGATATAAATATTGCCATTGGTATATCTCCTCTAGACAATTTACTTAATGTACTTTCATTTCCAATTTCAAATGTGTTTCTATTTATAACTGACTTTGAAACCAAACTATTTATAACATTAAATGCCTGCTGCATTTCTGAAACATTTTTATAGGCATTGCTGCTGCTGTCATAAATGCTTTCCAGTTTAGATTCATTAACCATGTTATTTACGACTATAGAGGATAATCCCTCGTATATATCTAAATCATCAGTAAGTATAACCGGTATTCTTGTTCCTTTGCTGTTAATTGTCTGTATCAAACTGCTCAATTCATTTGCATTTTTTGGCACTGGAATCTTCAGCTTAGATAATTCATTTGTATTACATGCTACTTCTATGGTATATGGAATTAGCGGTATTCCATAAAATTTATCATTAAACCTTCCATAGCAGCTCATGATGGGATAATTTTTTTCACTTATTTTCTCTTTATCATACTGAAGTGATAAGTCAGATAGTACTCCTTTCCTAGCTAGTTCAATCATACTATTTCTGGAAGTAAATATCACATCCATTTTATCCGCTTTTTTACTTATGTCTTCATTTAAATTGCTTCCAAGAGCATTTGTAAGATTAACTTTAACTTTAGGGTTTTTTTCTTCAAATTGCTCCACTATTATTTTCAGAATATTTGTTGAGTGCTTATCTTTAACATCAACATATATATTCAGTTCCTTCTGCTTATCTTTATCTTTATTTTTATTACTGTTACAAGAAGTAAGATTTAGGCAAGCTGTTATGATTAAAAACAAGATAATTGTTCTTTTAAATTTCATATTCAACCTCTCCTTTTAGTAACATATGATACAAATATATATTTATATATTTATTTTGCGCACATTAATTAAATATATAATACATACATATAAAATAGTGGAGGTGTTTATATGAAATTTAAAGTATTATTTCTAAAGAAAAGATTTATTTACTATTTTCTATTAATTTTACTTCTCATAATCCTTTTTATTATATTTCTTGCCACAAAAAGTACGTCTGCTGTATTTAATACTGTAAATGAAAATAAAGTTATCAAGGCAGATCTAAATGGTGATGGAACAGAAGACAATTTAATAATAACTGTAGAAAAAAAGAACTATGATATCACTGCTTCAATTGGTAATAAAAATTATAATTTAATACCATCTAAACAAATTAATACATTAGGAGAATACGATAACCACTGGCCATTGAAGGTTATAATAATGGATGTTTCCAGAGATAAAATACCTGAAATTTTTATTCAATCATCATTTAAAAATCAACCTATAGTACAAGTTTTTAATTGGACAAACAATGGCTTTGATAATGTTTATTATGGGAAGAATAATATTATTGGTTTTGTTGATTATAAAAATAACAGGACTCCAAAATTAATATTTACCAATAGCGGTACTGATAAATTTAATTTTAATAATTATATATTTTTAAATAAAAATCTTCAAAAATTTAATTATTCCTATAATGACAACTTCATGGGAAATGACACTGTATATTATTTTATAAAGTACATTGAGAGTTTGCCTCAAGGAGAGGGTATAAAACCATTAAACATATATTACCCAGAATTAAGCGGCAAAGATTTATCAATTATAGGAAAACTTTCTGGTGAAAATAATCTTTACAATTTTCAGGATGGAGTTTTTATGGACACTAAATGGAACAAAGATGGTGAAGTATCTCAGATTAAATGGATATTAAATTTTAAAGGAGTTTCAAATGTAAATAATGAAAATGTAAAAAACTATACATTAACCATATTGTTAAAGCCTGATGGCAATAAAGATGATTCTTACTATTATAAAATATGTTCCTTATCTTTAAAATAAACTTTTTAGAAAAACAACTTCAACTATAACAAAAGGGACCGTATCTATAACGGTCCCAAGGGGGATGGGGGGTTCTTGCAGAAAATAATTAAATTAATTTATTTATTTTCTGCTTCAAGAGATAACTTCAATGTATTAATTATCTCTTAATTACATTATTATGATTGCCATTTATACTTTTTTTATACATACTTACAAAATTAATTTATTATAAAATTGAATATTTTTTACTAAGCTCCTGTATTTCATATTTAATTTCACCTCTGAGTATACCTGGAGCTATAACCTCTGCGCGGCTTCCAAAGCCCATTATCCAATTCTTTATTTCATCTAGTTCGTTTACAAATACTCTAAAAATTATTGATCCATCAAGATTATCACTTATTTGCTGGTTCACATTCCATTTTGATTGTTTTATAAAGTCTGCTGTGGCTGCATCAAATCTAACGACAACTTCTTGTTCGCCCCTTATAAATACTTCCCAATTATTTTTCAGATATTCCTTAAGGGAAAAATTAATAGGCTTCATATAAATATCACTGGTGTTCTCTATAGATTTTATTCTTGATATTTTAAATGTACTTACTTCTTCTTTAACATGGCAATATCCTATTACATACCAGTCTCCTTCTTTAAATATAACTGTATATGGTTCAATTTTTCTAACAGTTAACTTGTTTTTATTAATTGAAAAATATGAAATTATTATTGCTCTTCCTTTTGAAATAGAATAATTAATTTTAGAAATTTTATCATTTAGTTTTTCCATAGATCCAATATTATTTATATTAAAACTTCCACTGTTCTCCAGATCATCATAATCAATGCTGTTATCAATGCATGTCCTTTTAATCTTCTCCACTGCACTTATAAGCTGGTTTTCATATATAAATCCATTATTCTTATTCAATATTTTACTAGACATTAGTAATGCCTGCATTTCCTCCTTATTTAGATTTGGAAATTTCATATAAAATCCTTCATCTATATAAAACCCGCCGTATCTTCCTTTTTTTGTATGTATAGGCACCTTTGCTGAGATCAAAGTGTTAATATATCTATATATAGTTTTTTTATCTACTTCAAGTATATCTGATAATTCAGAAGCTGTTGTTAATTCTTTATGCTGCAAGGTTATTACCATTTCCATTAAATGTGACAATTTTGACATTTTATTAAATACCTCCAAAATTTTACTTCTATTAATTATCGTTATGGTGTAATAAATTTTTACACTTTTTAAATAAAATTTTATCTAAATTATAATTTTAATTTAAATTCTATGCTGTATTTTGTTTTATATGCTTCAGCAAATTCCATTTAAAATGGATATTTTTTAATAACATTTCATATATTATACTATCAATAATCTAGTAAAGGAGAATTTATGTTTAACGATAAAGAAAAAAGTTCAAATAAAATAGATTCACTGTTAGGAGAACATTGTAATATTACCGGTGACCTAGCAGGCGATGGCATTTTAAAAGTTGATGGAGAAATAAATGGAAATATAAATTGGAATGACGATATTATTTTAGGTTTTTCATCCTACTGCAAAGGAAACATAAGCTGCAGAAATGCAGTTGTAAGCGGAAAAGTTGATGGAAATATTATATGCGAAAATACTCTAACTATTGAAAACTCCGGAAATGTCAAAGGTGATGTTACGATGAAAAATATTATCATACATGAAGGTGGATCCTTTGAAGGAAAATGTACTATGGTAACTTCCAAAAATGCTAATGATTTAATAGAATAAAAAAAGAAAGACGCTAAGCCTTTCTTTTTTATTGCTGAATATTTAATGATTCACCCATTGAATATAATTGAATTATTTTTTCTATAATAAAAACCCTGTCTGGAGGGAATAATGGTTTAATTGCATTTAATAATTGAAGTGTCTTATCATCATTATTTCTATATTTTATACTGTTATCATTTACATTAGAACCAGCATTAGAGTCCTTTTTTATATCTGAACTTTCATCTTCATTTGAATTATTTACTTCCTTTTGATTTAAACTTTCATTTAAACTTGACAGCATAGATGATAACTTTTGTGTATCCATTTCATTTAATAGCTTCATTATACTATCCATATTAAGGTTATTATTTAAATTATTAATATTGTTATTTTCATTGCTATTATTATTGTCTAAATTAGTATAGTCTCCATTAGTTAATTAGCATCCGCAGCATAAATTGATATCACAGCCACAGCATATAATAAACCAGAATACTATAATGAATAGAATACTATTGTCTATTATGCCGTTTCCACCATGAATGTGTTCTTCTTCATGTGAGTGGTTTTTAAACTGTAATACTATTAATATTAATAGTAATAAACCGGAACCACCAGATCCTTTTCTACCTCTACGTCCTGACATGCTAAACCCCCCTTTCCTGGGCATTGGTTTTATTGTTGTTTATTCCTCAGCATCAGTATCTAAGTTAACTACATTATCTGCTCTGCAAGAATTTCCTCCAAATGTTCCTCTACATAAAAATAATAATACAACAAAGATTATTATTATCCACCAGGAGCCATTACCTCCAAAGCCTCCAAAGCATCCATTTCCAAATCCTCCGCTGCAGCAATGCCTATGACTTCTGCTATGCCTATGGCGGCGGCTGCTAGTACAGCAATCGTCACTGCAGCAATCATTGAATCCTGAATTTCCGCATCCGCAAATGAATAATAGTGCGATAATAATTATCCAAATAAGAAAATTGTTGTTCTTTTCTTTGCTTTTGCCGTCCAATCCTACCCCATTTAAGCTTTGAAACAAGCTATCGAAATCCAATTTTCTTCCCCCTCTCAGGTAGTTTTTTGCTCTTTAGTTTTACCACTTTGTTTTCTTTTGTTTTCTAATATATACTATTCCGCTTTCTTCTTTTTGACACATAAAAAGCCAAAAAATAGCGATGGATTGTCCAAAATGTACAATCCATCGCTATTTTTTATATGTTAAAATTTAAATTTATCAATTAATAAAATAAAAGTTGTTATTGAGTTAAAAAAGCAGTGATTAAAAACAGAATACCAATATCCTTTCTTTTCTATTAGATAGCAATTGTATATGCTTATCCAAATAAGTATGGGCATAGATTTTAAATTGAAATGAGCTATGGCAAAAATAGAACTGCTAAGTAAAACTGCCATAAAAGTACCCACTCTTTTTTTAAATATATTTTCAAAAAAGAGCCACCTAAATATAAATTCTTCTAATACAGGAGCAAATAAAACTGTAATAGGTATCATTAATAGGAATTTTTTCAGTGGCATATCTGCCATAATATTAATAACTTCTTGATTTTTAGGTACCAAATTAAAGAAATTATATATCACAGCTTCCACAATAGATATTAACATTGTTATTAAATAGGAAAATAAGGTTAACTTTAAGCCTTTTAAAATTTTAAAGCTATTAATATTAAAGGAGTATCTGTAATATTGATATCTGTAATCAATGGAATTTTCGTCTCTATAGAATAAATCATCACTATAAGCTTTTTTCATGTAGAAAATTATTAATACTACAAGTATAAATGGAAGTAAGTTTTGAGTAAACAATGATAATGCAATATACACCGGTATTAAAATATAAACTATTACATTTTTCTTTCCTCTTGTTTTACGTATATTAAGAAAGATAATCAATGGTAATATATATATAAATATATACACAATTATATCCTTAATAATATTGATTACTTCCATTTATTTTATCTCCTCGCTGCTGCTAAAAACAGCTATCTAATTCATTCAACACATCTTCTATTCCAGTCTTTTTTAGTGACGATATATATATTATCTTTTCGTTTTCTCCCAGTTTAAAGGTTTCCCTAATTACTTTCTTACTTTTACCTAATTCATTGTTTGTTAATTTATCACTTTTTGTTGCAACTATAAGGCATTCATATTTGTAATACTTTATCCAATTATACATTTTCAAATCGTCCTCTGTTGGTTTATGCCTCGAATCCACAAGTAAAATTATCCTCTTTAGCTGTTGTCTATTTACTAAGTAAGCCTCCATTATTCCGCCCCATTTTGCCTGTTCTTCCTTGGACACTTTTGCATATCCATATCCAGGTAAATCCACAAAATAAAAGGTATTGTTTATTAAGAAAAAATTAATTAATCTTGTTTTACCTGGAGTGCCGCTCACTTTTACCAGTTTTCTTCTGTTTGTTAATGAGTTTATCAAAGAGGATTTTCCTACATTTGACCTTCCAACAAAAGCTATCTCCACTCTATTATCATCAGGATATTGTGATGGTTTAACAGCAGAAATAATAAATTCAGATTGTTTTATTATCATTTTTTTCTCTCTCTTTACTTTATTTATTCTCAACTAATGCATTTGCTAATACTACGTCTATATTGTCAGCCAATATAAATTTAATCTTGCTTTTTATAATACTAGGAAGCTTTAGCAAGTCTTTCTCATTATCTTTAGGAATAATAATAGTGTTAATTCCAGCCCTATACGCAGCTAATGTCTTTTCTTTTAAGCCGCCTATTGGTAGCACTCTGCCTGTTAATGTTATTTCTCCTGTCATCGCTACATTATGTTTAACAGCTCTGCCGCTTAATGCAGAAACCAAAGCTGTAATCATAGTAACACCTGCAGATGGTCCATCCTTAGGCACAGCACCTTCTGGCACATGTATATGAAGATCTTTGTTTTTATAAAAATCAGTATCAATATTATATTTACTTGCATTTGCCCTTACAAAGCTATATCCAGCTCTTCCAGATTCTTTCATAACATCACCGAGCTGACCAGTTAACTCAAGCTTACCTGAGCCTGGCATAATACTAGCTTCAATTGGCAAAGTGTCTCCGCCGTAACCTGTCCAAGCCATTCCCATAACTACTCCAACTTTGTCTTCTTTATCGGCTTTCTCGTAGTTAAATATTTCAGGTCCCAAGTACCTCTTTACATGATTTACTGTAATATTTACTTTTTTTCTTTCTTTCTCAACCATTTCAGCAATACATTTTCTATTTACAGCTGCTATTTTTCTCTCTAAACTTCTCACTCCAGATTCCCTGGTATATCCGTCAATTATATATTTAATGGCTGCATCAGAAAAAATAATTTTGCCTTCTTCAATATTAAGTTCTTTTAGTCTTTTAGGAACAAGATGAGCTTTAGCTATGTGAAATTTTTCTTCACTGGTATATCCAGAAATCTCAATTATCTCCATTCTATCCAAAAGAGGTCTAGGAATGGTATCCAATGTATTTGCTGTTGTAATAAATAATACCTGTGAAAGATCAAAATCCAATTCTAAGTAATGATCTCTAAATGTGCTGTTTTGCTCAGAATCCAATACTTCCAACAGAGCATCTGCAGGGTCACCTCTAAAGTCATTACTCATTTTATCAATTTCATCTAATAAGAAAAGTGGATTCTTTGACTTTGCCTGCTTCATTCCATAAATTATCCTTCCTGGAATAGAACCAACATAAGTCTTTCTATGTCCTCTTATTTCTGCTTCATCTCTAACTCCACCCAGTGACATTCTTACGAAATTTCTATTTAATGCATGAGCAATAGATTTAGCAATAGAAGTCTTTCCTACTCCAGGAGGGCCTACTAAACATAAAATAGGGCCCTTTAACGTTGCACTCATCTTTTTTACTGCAAGATATTCAATTATTCTGTCCTTAACATCTTCCAGACCATAATGCTCCTTTTCCAGAATATCTCTAGACTTTTTAATATCTAAACTATCCTTAGTTACTGCATTCCATGGTAAATCCAATATCCAGTCTAAATAAGTTCTAATTACTCCGCCTTCAGCAGAATATGCACCACTGGTTCTTAATCTGTCTAATTCATATAAAGCTTTCTCTTTAGCTGCCTTTGGTAACTTAGCCTTATTTATCTTAGCTTTATAACTGTTTATCTCTCTTTTGTCCTCATCTTCTTCTCCAAGTTCCTCTTGTATAGCCTTCAATTGCTCTCTTAAAAAATATTCCTTTTGAACTTTTTCTATATTCTTTTTAACTTTGCTTCCTATTTTTCTCTCAAGTCTTAATATATCAAGTTCATTTTTAAGAAGAACAAATAATTTTTCTAATCTTTCATCAACCTTATAGGCTTCCAATAGCTGCTGCTTTTCTTCTTCCTTTAACATAAGATATGAACTGACTACATCTGCAAATCTTCCAAAGTCCTCTATATTTTCTAGATTCATTAATGCATCAGGTGTTACATTTGAAGAAAGGTTAGCGTAATCATTGAACTTTCTTTTTATCATTCGCACTAATGCTTTGCACCTTTTAACATCAACACATTGTTCATCCTTTAAATCTTTAACTTCTACTTTAAAGAAGTCCTCTTTTGACACATATTGTTTTATTATAGCTCTGCTTATCCCCTCAACAAGGACTCTAACAGTATTCCCTGGAAGCTTCAGTATTTGTTTTATATTACAAATTGTACCTATGTTATATATATCCTTTTCTTCTGGTTCTTCAACAACAGCTTCCTTCTGGGAAACTAAAAAGATTTCCTGATTATTTAACATAGCTTCTTCTAAAGCTAAAATTGATTTTTCTCTACCCACATCAAAATGTAAAACCATATATGGGAAAACCG
>JAQSXU010000328.1 GCA_029256485.1 Clostridiaceae bacterium | reverse complement strand
TAATTCCAGTAAGGCAAATTCATCTGAACAAAATTTTAATTCAAATGAGAACAAATAAAAATAAGAAGCTGCATATAAAAACTGCAGCTTCTTTCTTATTACTTTTTAACCTCTGACCATATTTTATCATATAATTTATCCTTGTCTCCTAAATCCTTCAGGTGCTCTCCTTTTTTAACATCAGCTTCCGGCGGATAAATACCTATATCATCAATAATATTTTTATCTATTAAAGGATATGCAGCTGTGTTAGGGTTTGCATATGGAAATGCCTTTGATATTTCAGCACTTATTTCCGGCTCCATTATGAAATTCATGAATAACTCCGCTGCCTTGACATTTTTTGAATCCTTATGAATTACAAAGTTATCCTGCTGTAGAAACAGCCCTTCCTTAGGTATTACTACCTTTAAATTCTTATTTTCTCTTTTTGCCAGTGAAGCTTCTGCTCCCCACACAAAGCCGATTTTAGCTTCTCCATTTATAAGCATAGTTTTAGGACTATCGCTGTCATAGGCTTTTATATTGGGCTGAAGCTTAGCCAGTTCAAGCTTTGCTTTTTCTAGTATTAATGGGTTAGTTTCATTTATAGAATATCCAAGTTTTTTAAGTGTCATTCCAATTACTGCCCTTTGATCGTCCAGCACTACTATGGAATTTTTATAATCACTTTTCCACAAATCTGCATAGCTTGTGACATTGTCCTTTATTTTTGTCTTATCATAACATATTACTGCGTCTCCCCACATATATGGAACGCTGTACACATTTCCCTTATCAAAATCTAAATTTTTAAATTCATCACCTATATTTTTAAAGTTTGTCAGCTGCAACTTATCAATAGGCTGAATTAAATTTTGCTTTACCAAAACCTGTACCATATAGTCGCTGGCAACCACAAGATCATAATTTGAACCGCCTGCCATGAGCTTAGCCAGCATTTCTTCATTGGATGAGAAAGTACTGTAATTTACTTTAATGTTATAGGTTTCTTCAAATTTATCTATAACCGATTGTGGTAAATACTCTGACCAGTTAAATACATTTAAAACCTGCTGCTGAGCTTTTACATTTCTTGCTGAGTTCCATATTCCCCCTCCAAATATTACTGCACAAATTACAAGTGATGAAAGTATCCACACCATCTTTTTGCTTTTAATATTTTGTGATTTCAGCTTTTCTGCTGTAAAAACTATAGTTAGCGTAAATATCATAAGCACTGTGGATAATGCATTTATCTCCGGGGTCACTCCAAACTTAACCATGGAAAATACCTTAAGAGGAAGGGTAATGCTTCCCGGTCCTGCCATGAAAAAGCTTATGATAACATCATCTAAAGAAAGAGTGAAGGCAAGTAATCCTCCAGCAATTACACCGGGCATTATCATGGGAAGAGTTATTTTAAAGAATGTTGTCCATGAGTCAGCACCTAAATCCATTGCTGCCTCTTCTATAGACTTATCAAAGCCATCCAGCCTTGCTCTTACAACAACAACCACATAGGATATACTAAAGGTTATATGGGCGATAATTAAAGTCATAATTCCTAAAGAAATTTTAACCTGTGAAAAAAATGCCAGCAGTGAAATTCCCATTACTATTTCGGGAATTACAATTGGTACATATAGCAATCCATCCAGCAGGCCTTTACCTTTAAATTTGTATTTGTACATGCCGACAGCTGTTATTGTTCCAATTATTACTGATGCAACGCTGCTTATAAAGGCAACAATCAAACTGTTCTTTACTGCGGTTAATATGCTGTAATTAGTAAGCAGGCTTTTATACCATTTTAAGCTGAATCCTGTCCAAACTGCATTCAATTTTGACTCATTAAATGAAAAAACAACTAGTACAATTATTGGTATATACAAAAATAAATAAATTAAAACAGAATATATTTTGCTTATTTTTGATCCAATGTTACTTTTCAATTACAGCACCTGCCTTTCATGCCTTTTTCCTGTAAATTTAAAATACATACCTATAAATATAAGCATTACAATTATTAAAATTACAGAAATTGCAGAACCAAAAGGCCAGTCCCTAGCTGTTAAATACTGATTTTTAATCAGGTTGCTTATAAGTATTATTTTACTTCCCCCCATAAGATCTGGTATGAAAAAGTATCCTAATGTTGGTACAAACACCAATAGGCACCCTGAAACTACACCTGGCAGAGTAATTGGCAAGGTAACTCTAATAAATGTTTTAACCCCGTTAGCCCCTAAATCAGAGGCTGCTTCTAAATATGACTTGTCAAGTTTCTCTACTGAAGTGTATATAGGCAAAACCATAAATGGAAACATCATATACAGCATTCCTATTAACACAGCAGTGTTATTATATAAAAGCTTTAAAGGCTCCTTGATAATGTGGAAATTTATTAAATAAGAATTGATAATTCCCTCTGTTCTCAATAAAATTATCCAGGCATAGGTTCTTACTAAAGAATTTGTCCAAAAAGGCAGCATAACCAAAAGTAAAAACATTCCCCTATACTTCTTAGGAGCCATTGCAATGAAATATGCAAATGGATACCCAAAAGCCAAACAAAGTAATGTTGTTACTAAAGAAATAGCAATAGACTTTAGAAAAATACCTGTATAAAGAGGAGTCATCATTCTTGTGTAATTCGATAATGTAAGTGAATATTTAATATCGCCGTATTGACCTCTCATCATAAAACTTACAAGTATAACTAATAAAAGCGGAACTACAAAAAACAATATCATCCATATAACCACAGGGGAAAGCAGCTTAAATGGACTAAGCTGCCTTGCCTTTGAGGAGTTGAAAAACTTTTTCATGCCTTCATCACCACGGCACTATTAGGGCTCCAGGTAACAAATACTTCCTGCCTTTTGTTATTAAAGTCAAATACATCCCCTGGCTTTTCATTTACCATAATTTCCATACCATTAGATGTGGTAACTACAGTTCTTAGTGCAGAGCCAACATATATTCTTTCTTTTAAATTTGCTTTTATATATTCATCACCATTTTCCGGTGTTTCCTTAATTTTTAGTCTTTCTGGTCTAACTGCAATGCAAACCAGTTCACCAATGGTTAAGTCTATATCTTT
>JAQSXU010000327.1 GCA_029256485.1 Clostridiaceae bacterium | reverse complement strand
TTCAGAACATAAAATAGGAGATGCTTTTGCATCTCCTTTAATATTTTGCACCTAGCTCATATATGGCTCTGTTATCGTATAGTGTTGATAAATATTAGGGCATGCATTAGCAAAATAGTACAAGCTCCACCCCATCAACACTATTGTTTAACAAAGCCATAGGGCATCTGCAATCATACTTATAGCTAATAGGTGTAATGTCTATATTCATATGGATAATGCAATAAATAATGAATAAAACCCGTAAATTCAACCATAAAGCCTACAATTTAAGGCTCCACTGATATTGTATTTAAGTTATATTTGTTATACTATATGTATAACAAATATAACTTATTTATTTTTATGTATTTAATGAAAATGGGGGGGATTTTGTGGCTTCTAATTTATCTATTTTTTATGTAGTTATAGGAATGATAATTTCAATGTTTTTACCTACTGTTTTGGCCATATTTATGATTAAAAGGTACAAAGCCAGCTGGAAGGCCTTTCTAGTTGGGGCAGTTGTGTTTGTAATATCACAGCCCTTGTTAAGACTTCAGATTTTAAGATATTTAAATACAACAGTTTGGTTTACTTTATTTACTACCAATAATTTTGCAGCTTATTCCATAATACTAGGTATTACTGCCGGATTGTTTGAGGAGTTTGGAAGATATATAGGATTTAAATTCTTCTTAAAGGATAAGCTTCAGTGGAAAAACGGTATTGTGTTTGGACTGGGACATGGAGGTATAGAGGCTTTAATTTTTGTAGGACTTGGGTATATAACTCTGCTGGCCAATAGAAGCTTAATTACCGCGGCACCAAATTTATATTTAGCTGGAAGCCTGGAGCGGGTAATGGCAGTGATTTGCCATATAGCAATGACTTTACTGGTGCTTTATGCAGTTAAATACAGCAGAAAAATATATTTGTTCTATGCTATTTTATTTCACTCATTAATAGACAGCCCTTTAGGATTATTAAAATTGGCAGGCTTTACAACCTGGGCCATTGAGGGATATATATTTATTTTAACTATTGCGGCTTTGTTTATAATTATTAAGTTAAAAAATAAAATTAATAATGATAATATAATGCAAAGATTCTAATACATTGTGGCTTCACAAAAATCTTTGAAGATTAGATATTTTGCAAAGCCACAATGTAAGAACTTTAATGCATTATATATAATAAAGGTGGAGGGAAATTTATGAAAAAAAATTACTTCAGCAGAATATTTATATTTGCAATAATAGCAGCAATGATCAGCGTCCTGCTCATAGGCTGCGGTGAAAAGCTTACAGAGGCTGACGTGAGCTATGGATCTGCAATAACAGATAATATTCTGGAGGGTATAAAACATAAGGACTATAATAAATTCACCAGAGACTTCAGTGATACTATGAAAAAAGCCATACCGGAACAATCCTTTAATTCATTGGCTGACAATTTAAACACAAAAATAGGTGATTATAACAGCAAGACTTTTTCAGGTGCAGCTAAAAATAAGAAGGACAATAAAGAATATACAGTGGTGGTTTATAAGGCAAAATATACAAAGGAAAGCGGAGATGTACTAATAACTATTACATTCTCAGATAATAACGGGAAAAAAGCAGTAGATGGATTGTTCTTTAAATCTCCAAACTTAACAAAGTAACAAATAACTAAGGGAGGAAAAAATGCTGATAAAAATAGATTTTGAAAGTGATATACCAATATATATACAATTAAAGAGACAGCTTATTCAAGGCATTGCCAGAGGACATCTAAAGCAGGGGGAAAGCCTTCCCTCTGTTCGTCAGCTGGCAGAGGATATAGGAATAAACATGCATACTGTTAATAAAGCATATAATTTACTAAAGCAGGATGGATATGTTTCAATTGACAGGAGAAAAGGCGCTATGGTGAACAAATCTATTGGTGAGCTTGGACAGGATTATGTGTCAGAGCTTCAAGAAGAGCTAAGTGCCATAATAGCTGAGGCATACACAAAGGGTATGAAAAAAGAGGAATTTGAAAAAATCTGTCATGACATATTTATAGAGTATGAAGGGGAATAAATAAATGAAGGATAATATATTTTTAATAATTATGAATGTACCAATATTGATATTAATATTAGCTTTACAATTAATAACACCTAAGATTTCAAGGAGGGAAATTTACTTTGGAGTGAGAATACCTGAGGAGCAATTAAATAATAATGAATTAAAGAGAGTGTATTCAAAGTTTATTTCTACGAGTCTTTTAATTTGTATTCCTTTTATTTTAATTTTTAATCTTATCCTATTTTATAAAGAGCAGCTTTCTGTTGTTATTTTTACTGCAGGCATATTGCTTTATACACTGGTTAACACATTGATATATTATTTTTATCACAAAGAAGTTAAAAAAATGAAACAGGATAATCACTGGGATGATGGAAGAAAGCAGATAGTAGTTGTAGACACTGAATTTAGCAAAAATAAAGGCAAAAAAATGCTGGCATCCACCTGGTGGTTTTTAATACCTATAGCTTTAATAATAGTAAATGCAGTAATGGGTTTAGCAGTTTATAATAGTTTGCCAGAGAGAATTGCCACCCACTGGAATGCAGCAGGAGAAATTAATGGATGGCAGAGAAAGTCCTATGGAACTATAATGCAGATGCCAGTGGTTCAGCTGTTTTTAACATTTATAATGTTTATATCATATAAAACCATTGGCTGGGCAAAACAGCAGATTGACACCTCAAATCCGGAAGAGTCAAAAGAAAAGAACAGGATATTCAGATATGCCTGGTCAGTATATATGATTTTAAGTACAATACTTTTAACAGCTATGTTTACTTTTATGAATATGATTGTGCTGGGTATTATAAAAATTGATTCAAAGCTGATGCTGCCAATAATACTTATGATTACAGGAATAATGCTGGCTGGATCAATTTATTTAACTGTGAAACTTGGACAGGGTGGAAGCAGGATCAATTTGGGTAAGCTTAATGAGAAAAAAGTAAACAGCGGCTCAAAAAATGATGATCAGTACTGGAAGCTTGGGTGTATTTACTTTAACCCAGAGGATCCATCCATATTTGTAGAGAAAAGATTTGGTGTTGG
>JAQSXU010000089.1 GCA_029256485.1 Clostridiaceae bacterium | reverse complement strand
TTATATTATCAAAATCATAAATAATTGTTGATTTTGTATTGTTATTTCCCATATTAAAATCACTTCCTATTAATTATTTTCTTATGTTAAATTAAAGATTTCTATTTTAAAATAAAAAGTGATTTTTTCCTTTTCTTATTATATTCACGTAAATTAATTTATGCTCATTTCTAAATTAATTTTATAAACGAAAAAACTATTATTATAATTCAAAAATTTTAATTATTTCTTTCCTTCTATTAATAACATCCAATGTGGCCAAATAATATTTAATCATTTTAACAAATCCATATTTTCTTATAAACACTCCTCTTATAGCATGATGTATCCAAGCTATAGGCAATAATAAAACATTTTCTTTTGCATATTCATATCTATAACTTAATTCTGCTCTAGTTGGAAAAATAAATTTAAATAATCTTTTTACATTATACTTTGAATATGACTCATCACTTCTATCCTTATATGAAATATTGAATCCAACTATTTCCTCTTTCTGCCCATGTACTCCAGATGCTAAAATATTATTTAATAATAATTGTATTTCTTGCTGACTTATATATTGATTTTTTAAAATATCTTTCGGGATATTTAAATCAAATATTTGATTTAATATTTCAAATATTCCTTTTGTAAATTTTGATATTCCGTAAACAGATATTCTACTACAAAAACTTACCCAATCTATATTTTTATTTTTAACAAATATTGCCACGTCATATAATTGCCTTAATCCAAATCCTCTATATTTAGCATGTACAGCCATATGAAGGCACATATGAATAAGTAAGTCTTCATCACATAATGTTTTACATTTAGCTCCGGAAATATTAAATTCAATTGATTTTTTCCAAACATCATTTTCAAATTTTTCTGTATATCCATTAAAATAACTATCATTTATAAGTTTCCAATGGACTTCAATAAGTGAGTGATCAGAACACATAAAGCATTTATGAACTGGATGATTTTCTTTATCACATTCGTAGCCATTTTTTATTAAGTGATCTTCAAGAACTAAATAGTCTTTTGACTTGACCAATATATCTGCATCACTCATTGTTCTATATTCAGGTCTTGGATATAGCTCCCTTAAAACTAATCCCTTTAACAATATTATTTCTATCCCTTGTTTATTTAAATTATTAACTAATTGTGAAATGTTATTTATATGTCTTATTTGAGTTACATTATCCTTAAAAATATCCTTTTTCCATTCAGCTAGTATATTATCATCAATGTATTTTAAGCTATCTTTATCTACTGCTGAATATATTAACGAACTAATTTTATGTTGTTTAGCTTCCCTTATAACTTCATTCCAGTCGATACCATTTTCTTCGTTAAATACAATATTTTTATTATTTACGGATGCATTTAAAATATCAATTATTACTTTTTGATAATATTCCATTTTTCCACCCTTAATAATTACTTTTTTTCTCTTCCATAATAGTATGAATATTTTTTCTTCCTATTCTTCACTTCATTTATCACTAAGCCAATTATATTTGCGCCAACTCTATTTAAAAGATTTTTTGATTCCTTAACTGATGATATTTTACTTTTTTCTGATTTTAAAACTATAATAGTTCCATCCACTTTTGTAGATAAAATTTGACCATCGCTAACCACTTCCAATGGCGGACTGTCTATTATTAACATATCATATTTATTCTTAAGTTCTTCTAACAAATTACTCATTACTGTCGAATTAATCATTTCAGATGGGTTAGGTGGACACTTTCCGCTTGTCAATATATCAAGATTTAATTTATAATTTTGAATTGCTGTATCTAGTGTTTCTCTTCCTATCAACACTTCTGTAATACCACATAAATTTGATATTTTAAATTTTGTATGAATAGAAGGTTGTCTTAAATCACAATCAATAATTATTACCTTTTTCCCATCCTGTGCAAACGATAAAGCTAAATTTCCTGATACTGTTGACTTTCCTTCTTTAGGGCACGCACTTGTAACTAAAATACTTTTAATTTCTTTATTAATGGCCAAGTACTGTATATTAGTTCTTAATGTTCTATATGCTTCTGAATCTATTGATCTCGGTTTATCTTCAAATATAAACATTATATTCTCCCCTTATATAATTTAGTTGTACTATTTAATATAAAACTATTCATCACCTTTATTGTTTTATCCTTAAAATAATAAAGTTAATCCTTAAGTTTCATATGCTTGGTCTTTCAAATTTTGATCTGTATTTTTCGTTATATGCTTATTCATACTCTTCGTATAATTTTTATCTTCAATAGGTATCATTCCTATTACAGATACTTCCATAGCTTTTTCAATCTGTTCTTTTGTCTTAAATGTATCATTCATATATTCCTTTAATAAAGCTACCATAATTCCCATCATAAATCCTACTAAACAAGCTATTGCAGTATTTCTATATTTATTAGGACTTACTGGATATTGTGGTATGTCCGCACTTTCTATAACCTTTATTGTTCCACTAGGTATAAGCACTTTAGATTCTTTTATAAACTCATCAACCACTGCTACTAATACTTCTTTAGCCAATATATTATCATTACTTTCATAACTTATTTGCAATATTTGTGTATCTGTTCTGGGTACAGCTTCCAATCCTCGCATTATCTGAGATGGTGCAATATCTAAGTTTTTTTCACCAATTGCATTTTCAATTAAATCATTGGTTTTTATTAATTCTGCATATGTCTTTAATAATTTTTGATACATTTCAACATCGTTGCTGTCGTACTTTACATCTTTAACTTGTTCTTTACCTATAAAAACTTTAGTATTAGCTCTATAAGTAGGTTTAATATAAAAGAAGCTTATTGCTCCTACAACTATAGTTACAATTATCGTTATGCAGACCATAATCCTCCAGTTATTTTTCAATACTCTAAATACATCTTGAATATCAAATTCTATTTCTTCCATACTATACATTCCTTCTTTGTGTAGATTTTTATTATTTTATATAATTATTCTTTTGCTAAATTTTTTATTCTTTTTATCATGGTGATAATATCTTTTCTTTTAATAAACAAATATAGGATGTAAGCTAATAAATATATTATTATTCCAAGCCATGAAACAACAAACCATCCTGTCAATATAAACACCAACGTTATTAGGATTTCTAAAGTACTATCCTTATATAATGAGATATTAAGTATCTTTGATAAAAACATTTCTGCTAAAGTACATCTAAAGGCCAACAGAAAAACTATAGCTGCTATTGATAATGATAAATTTTTAAGCACAAATGCAAATATAAATGTTGTTATTAAACTAAGAATTACAGATATTATATTTATGAGCAATATAAATTTTTCTTTTCTAAGTGATTTTAAAAATGTATAAATTAACAATGATATTTTCCCTTCATAAATACATATAGGAAAAACTAATGCCATATAAATTAAACTTTCAGCATACTGTGGCAACCACGCTGACAAAATAAATTTCAATGGATAATATACTATAAGTGTGCCTATTAATAACATCATTAAAAGTGTTCTTATTGTTATATAGATACTCGGTAATTTTTGAGTTTCTATTCTTCTAAGTAGAGGAAATATTATTATCCCCATTGCATTTATAAATATCATCATCAAATTTGAAATACTCAAAGTCAATGATACTTTGCCAAATGTGGAAACATCCCATATTCGTTCAATACCAAATCTTACAATTCCTATTATCAACGAACTTGCTATGTTAGCAAACATCAATTTTATACCAGCATTGATACTTTTTATTGCTTCCTTTATATTTAAATAGAAAGATGATACTTTCCTAAACACAATATCTTTACAACAATACATTGAATATAGAAAAGAAATTAATTTTCCCATTAGATCAGCCATAATCATTATTGTATATTCTCTTATATTTAATATTAGGAGCAAGATAATCAATAAAGTATAAAACACTTTCTCCATCATTGTTATTTGAGCATATTCTTTTATCCTATTTGTACTTTGTAAAATATATACTAACATACAATTTAAGTTTACTATTAGCAAACTTAATGCTAGCATCTTGAATATGAATAATCGATTAGGATCATTTATAAAAATAGTTGACATACCCATGATGAATATAACTAATATTAATTGCAATATTGCCAGCATCCAAAATTGGGAGAAAAACAACCTTTTATCTAACTCTTCATAATGTTTACCACCATACCTTAGGTATATTCCATCATTCCATCCAAAATGTAATAATCCAACATAAGAAGAATAAAACAAATATAGCTGCCAATAACCATACCCTTCTACTCCTATAATCTTCGGTACTATTAAAATTACGATAGTTGATATAACCACAGATATTAAATTTGATGAAAGAGTATATGAAAAATTCTTTAAAAAATTAACAGCTTTATTATTCAATGACTACTCCTCATTCCTTGATATTATAAATGGATATTCAATAATTCTTCAAAAAACTATTCTGTTTTGTAATCACGAAATATTATACTTTTTATTCTTAAATTGAAATTGTTCCAACCTATTATTTTTCTTATTATATCTAATCCATAACTCCATACTAAACTCAGCAAAATAGATGCTATTATCATAATAAATGTATTGTTAATTTTATTAATTAACTCTGATAAATAATATGTTGTAATAAACATATGAACATAATATATATCCATAGACTTTTTCCCTAAAAAACAAAATATTTTTTTACCTATCAATATTTTTTCATAAAAAATATATATTGATATAACACATATAAACGCTAAATAATAATCAAACTTTATACCAGCAATTCCTTGTGGGGATAGTTCTTGTCTTAATATTAATGAAAAAAGTAATATAATTAATAACATTATTTTTTTTAAAAGAGTATTTTTACTGTATATATAATTCTTTATATCACATAATATATTTGAATATGCAATGTAAACCCCTAACACAAATGGAAATCCCCAGGACAGTATAGTAAATATTCTTATTCTTTCTAAGGGTATCATATCAGTAAAAGATATAATAAAAAAAAGTACAAGAAATTTCTCTTTGTATTTTTCTACTCCCCATTTTATAAGTGGAAATGCAATATAAAAGGCTATTATTACTGTCATAAACCACCAAGCTCCATTAATACCTTGATATCCTACAAAATATTGCAATCCTGTGAAACTTAAAACAACTTTCAGAGTACCCATAACCCCACATCCAATTAGTTCCAGGTATTGTTTGCGGAAAAATATTAATGATATTAAAATTGATGTCCAAACTATAAAAAAATAATTCATATATAATTTGTATAATTTTTTGCACCAAAACTCTTTCTTACTATAAATCTTATTTGTACTTTTGTATAAACCTAAACCACTTAACATTAAATATAAACTCACGCAAACCTTCCCGATTATCCCCACACGTTGAGATATCGCCATATCACCTATAAACATTCCAATTCCAGGCCTATTCCAAAATAAGTGATGTGTAATCATTAATATTATTGCAATACCTTTACAATAATGTGTATGTTCTAAAGTAAACTTGTCATTCATTAAACGTATCTCCTAAAAATTATTTGTAAAACTATAATCTTTTTTGTATTCAATTATTTACTTACTACTACAATTTTACTTTTAATTTCTTCTACTATTTCAACTAAATATTTCCCATATCCTGTTTTCATTAATGGCTTAGCAAGTTCAATAACCTGTTCGGAAGTAATCCAACCTTTTCTATAAGAGATTTCCTCAAGACATGCTATATATGTTCCTTGAGTATTTTGAACTGCCTCAACAAAATTAGATGCTCGAAGCATAGATGTATGAGTTCCTGTATCAAGCCAAGCCATTCCTCTACCTAGTACTTCAATTTTCAACGTTCCTTCTTCCATATAAGCTTTATTTAAATCAGTTATCTCTAATTCTCCCCTTTGTGAAGGTTTCAATGATTTAGTCTTTTTAACTACTGAATTATCGTAAAAATAAAGACCTGGTACTGCATATTTAGATTTAGGTTTTTCTGGTTTTTCCTCCAAAGAAATAACTTTACCATCATCATCAAATTCAACTACACCAAAAGATTTTGGATTTTGAACATAATATCCAAATACATATGCTCCATTTTTTAAATCAGCAGCTCTTTTTAAATGTTCTGTAAAGCGCTGACCATAGAAAATATTATCTCCAAGAACCATTGCTACATTGTCAGTACCAATAAATTCTTCTCCAATAATAAATGCTTCCGCAAGCCCATTAGGATTTTCTTGAATTCCATATTCAATATTTAACCCTAATTCCTGTCCATCGTTAAAAAGCTCTCTAAAATTAACTATATCCCTTCGAGTCGATATAATTAAAATGTCTCTTATTCCTGCAAGCATTAAAACTGACATTGGATAAAAAATCATTGGTTTATCATATATAGGCACCATTTGTTTTGACATCGCTTTAGTTACTGGATATAATCGTGTAGCTGATCCCCCAGCCAAAATAATTCCTCTCATACTTGACTCCTTTCAATTGTAAAAATTATCTAATTATTTTAAACATATTTGGTTTAATACCTAAATATACACTTATATATTAACAACTTTTTCTATAACTGAACTAAAAGATTTTAACCAGTTATCCCAATTCAAATTTTCCTCATATTGTTTTATTGCATTTTGTGAAAATTTTTCAAAGGTCTCATTATCTTTGCATATTTTTTCAACTGAGTTAGCAAATTCCTTGCTATCGGAAAGCAGCGGAAGCCTATATCCATTAATATCATTTATCACATAGGTGGCAATACCGCCAGTATCATAAGTTATAATAGGAAGTCCAAACATGCTTGCCTCTGAAAATACAATGCCAGCACACTCTGCTTGAGTTGGCAATATAAACATATCACTAGATTTATAATAATCTATAAGTTCATCGTATTCTTCTTTGTTATTCTTATTTAAAAATCCAACAAAATTTACATTTTCCACATTAAAATCAGAAGGCCTTCTAAGACCTATAATAGTTAATTTATAAGTTCTTTTAGAATGTTTATTTAAATAGTCTATGCATTCAATTGCTATATCTGCGCCTTTACGCTTCCAATCTACACCGACAAATAATAGGTTGACTTCTTTATTAAGCACATGTTCTTTTTCAAATCTACACACTAAGTTTGAGCCAAATGGAAAAACGTTAATTTTCTTTGAATTAATGTTATAAAAATTAATTGCATCCATCTTAGCCCACTCACTTGAATAGATTATCTGATTAGCATTTACTAATGCATTTTTTTCTACTGTATTTCCGTTATATATGCTTTTATCATCTAATCCAAAAAAATAATAATTAATCATTAAATGAAATGTCGCATCACTTAAATATATAATTGGTATATTAGTTTTAAGAAAAGCTATCGAATAACTGTTAGCTGGCACAAAAATAACATCATATACTTTAGATTGTAATAGTTTATTTAGCCTTTTAGATTTCAATTTTGAATAAAGTATTTCCATTTCATTTGAATTTTTTTTAAATATTACTTTTTTATAATTTTCTTCAATTTAAATATTTTATCTATTAAACGTGTATTAATATTTAATGCTTCTATAACATATTTTTTAGAAATTATTTGTGCCAAGTTATAAATTGTACCAGACCACAAAGTTTTATCTTCAATATTTCCGTTTACAACATACCCAATTTTGATATCTCTCATTAACATCATCCCCCTTTTTAATATTTATCTTGCTTTTTAATTAATTTTCTATTTCAAAACTTTTTATATGCAACAAATACAGCTATTGGGAATAATAATACTGCTACCACTTTATTGGAAATATTTAAAAATATGCTTTCTTTTAACTTTAACGCTAATGCCTCTAGCCATATTATGGTTTTAATACGCTTTATATAGACTGATTTTTTATCCAATGAATATATTGTTTTATATCTGCTATTTAATAAATATTTAGTTGAATTTGGATTTTCAAGCCAGGTTTTAAATAAATTTTTTGTAATTCCATCCTTTAAATACTCCATATAATAAACCTTTTGATTCAATGTTTTAATCCAATACTTTTCATCAATCTGATTGTATATTATTTCTTCACTTGCAAATTTTTCACCCTCAAACTTCGGTATATAATGTTTCTGTAATATATCCACTTTTAACAATATGGCTGTTTCACCTTTAATTCTAAATTGATCATTAAGACAACAAAACTTAGTTTTTATACCCGTCTTTGGGAAAAACCTACATGCTATTTGTTCATTTTGCAAATGTTTCGGAGCAACTATTCCAACAATATCTGAATCACTATTCATATCCCAAAAAATAAACATAGACTCAACTGCATTTTTATCTAAATAATCATCAGAATCAACACACATAAATAACTCTGTTTTGCTCAATTTCACTCCTAAATTATGTGCCAAATATTTACCAGAATTTAAAATATAATAATACTCAATTTCCACTTCATTCATTTTTATATATCTATTAATTAAATCTTGAGTTCCATCTGTGGATCCGTCATCTACTATTAGCCATATGAAATCCTTACATGTTTGTTTTTTTAGGCTCTCATATAGTCTTGGTAAGTAGTTTATCCTATTAAAAGATGGGGTGAATATAGTCAATTTCTTCATTTTACTAACCTCATAAAATCATTTTAATTAGTTACTAATGATGTAGTACAACTTTAAGTTTATTATGCACCTTCACTCCAAGAATTCTTTTTAGAAATGTTGAAATTCTACCAATAAAGATTTCTTTTCGACTCTTCCATGTTCCTTCAAAATGGTGTATAGTAAATGTTTTATTAGTACAATGAATTTTGCCAGACACAAAATCCTTTGGTGAAAAATATTCTTTTGAATATATACTCAATGAACTTGATAGATGTATGCAATCATTATTTTCCATTTCTAATCCACCATATTTATCAATCAAATAATTATAAATAGTTGATGAGTTTGGAGTCATATCCATTTTTTCATCTTCAATAAGAAAATTACGTTTGTCATAGACATCTAACAGTTCTTTAACCCAGGCTTCCCTTATTGGTACTCCAATTACAGCACTACATACAGTAAATTTTTCTTCTAATCCAATAAAACCATGTTGTAGAATTAAATCTGAAAATGGCTGTATCATTTCTACATCCGTATCAAAATATATTCCACCTTCAGAATAAAGTACCTTCAGACGTACATAATCTGTCACAAATGCAAATTTTCCTGCATCATATGCTTGTCTAGCATAGCGATTTAGTCTAGAAATAGGAAAAGTTTCTTCGTTCCATTCTTTAAATTCAAACTTTGGTGCAAATTTTTTCCATGTCGAAATATAATCTAGTACCTTTTGAGGCTTTGGTTTTCCTCCAAACCAACAATAATGAATAATGTTTGGGATACTTAATTGATCCATTGATTCTTCCTCCTGAAATCACCAAATATACATATTTTACTTTTAAATTATTTAATAACTTTTATCTCAAATCCAATTTCATTAGTCTTTTAAAGATTTTTGCAGAATCTAGTGTATATTTTGTCTCAAATATATTCTTATTTATTGCACTGCTAGTTTCAGCTTTAGTAGCCATTCCTTCATTGTGTATAACTTTTAATTGCGGAGTATACACAATATTTAATTTTCTTTTCATGCACATATAGTACAATATATCTTCCTCCATATACATAAAAGTTTCAGAGAATAGGCCCTTTGGAAATTCAGCCATAAACCTTTTTGAAAAAATTAAAAATGCACCAGATAATACAACATTCACCTGCTCTTTATCATAATTATTTGTGCAATATACATTCTTTATTAATCTTTTCTTTATTCTTAACAATAATTCATAGGCTTTACATAATCTAAGAAATTTCAGTACTAATAATTTAATGCTATTGTGAACAATTAATCTATTAATTGAATCTATGGTATAGCCTTCCAAATAATGTGGATTTTGATGAATCATTTTATTTGGATTCAAAATATCAGGCCCACACACTGAAAAAGAAGCATTTTCTTCAACCTTTGTTATTGCATCAAAAAAATCCATTTGTTCAATTAATATGTCATTATTAGATAGTACTATGAAATCGGGATTATAGTTCTCAAGTGCATATACATAACCTATGTTATTTCCCTTTGCAAACCCTAAGTTTCGATTAGTACATATAACATCTACAGTGGAATCTTTTTTAAAGGCATCTTTTAATTTATTTCCTGTATCATTGTTAGATCCATTATCTACAATGATTATTTTAACTTCATGCTTTTCTGGAAGTATTTTTTTAAGCGAATTAACACACTTTATTGTTTCACTTATTAAGTTATAATGTAGAATAACTATAGAAAATTTCATTCAGCTCACCTTCTACGATATATAAATAATAATATCTAATTGTTATATACTAATTGGATTTTCGTTGATTTGTTATATACGCATCTGTAACTGAAAGAAACATACAAAAAAACATTATATAAGCTTTGCTAACCATATAATCAGTACACAAAATCCCAAATACAGACATGAATATCATCATAAAATTACTAATTCTTAAACTAGTTGATCTTTTACTATTTATTTTTTTTAAAACAATGTTTTGCCATACAAGTGTAAAAAATGCGAAAGATATCCAGACAAATCCAAATATGCCACATACCAGACCAGTAGAGAATACCCCCATGTCGTCCATATAAAACCACCTTGATTCATTTGCATAAATAACTTTTGCAAGGGGAGATGAACCTTTTAAAAAACCAATACCAAATAATGGATCCTGTAAAAATAATTCCCAATAATATCCCAATTCATTGATTCTTGTTCCACCACTTCCACTCCCGCTTTCTATTTCATTCAAAAACGAAAATAAAAACTCGCCAAATTTCCCTTTTAACAAGTAAATACACAAAGGAATAACAATAAACATTAATAACAATATCACAAGTATTCGCTTCTTCTTCTTGTTCAATCCATAATATCTACATATCACTACTAGTAAACATGCCCACAATAATAAAATAGTTCCTCTACCTTGATATACATATATTATATAGAAGAGCAATATTGCTAATTGAAAAAATTTTTTTACATTCTTTCCATAAGTGATAAGCTGGCTAACAATAAAAAAGATAGAAAAAATGATCATAGGTTTATAAAAAATTCTAATTTTATTATTTCTCATCTGTACAGTCTCAAATATATTAAAATTAGGGTATAAGAACGATTGAAAAATTTGTAAAAGAGCCACAACTACAGCCAACCATATTAGTAATTCATACACCCTAATATCAATACCTTCTTTAATTTTAAAAACATTATAAAAATAGAAATATAAAAAAGAAATAAATATATAATGTATTCCATATATTCCATCATAAAAACTTTGCCCATATTTAAAGTAACAATATAAAATTGAAATCAGATGAATTAGAACTAACGAAATTATTAAGTATTTACTTTTAGTATCACATTTAACCATATTACGTATATGTGTAATCCCATATATTAATCCAATTCCAGAAATGATAAATGTTGTATCAGGTACTCCCTCAATTCCAAACATACTCTGTACTATGGTAAATAGAATGAGAAAAATGATTACATGTTTATTAATCTTAATTCCGAAGCTCATGTTCACTCCTCCTATGTATAACTACATCTGTACCTGCGAATAATTTATCCACAATTCTCATTAGTTCTTCATTAAATTTTGCATTATTATTAATAACCTCCTTCTGCATACTTGCAATTATTCTCTCATAATTTACTATTTTATCTCTTAAATTCTCGATTTCATAAATTGGAATAATATTACCTTGACGTTCACAAACTGCCTTAACAAAATCAACCTGATGATTATTTACATGTTCATCAAACTGCTTCTGCCTTGGAACAACAATTGGAATCTTCTCTACCTGTAAAGGCATAATGAAACTAGATGGACCACCATGGGTAATGACAATTCTTGCTTCTGCTACATTCCTTATCATTTCTTTGTAAGGTATGATCTTACTCCACTTGCAATACTTTGGCTCATATGAACAATACCCTGTCTGGATTATTACATCCTCTGTAATATAATCATAACCTCTCAATTCATCAATATACTGAATTAGTCGGTTAAACTGCTGCTCATGAGTACCTACTGTTACAAATATCATTTGAACCTTCCTTTCAACAATTAGAATATTCCACCAATATTGATAGCTTTAGGATATACCTTTTTCTGTTCTTCCCACTGTACTATAAATACATCTACAATTGGATAAACCATCTTTCCACTCATAGTAGGTTTATCTATCCGATCATAAACTTCTATATAAATTAATTTTTTACCCATTAGTTTTGCAATATAAAAGAACGGTACTGACACTGCAGCCCCAGATGAAATTAGTAAATCAGGCTTTTCTTTTCTCAAAATATTACACGCAACAAACGTATTTTTAACTAGATTTTTAAAGTTTCTATTTGTAGGAAAATAGCATGTATATACTTTTTCACCATCAAGAATGCTTCTTGCATCTTCCTTATCAAAGGTAACCCAAAAACGTTCCTTATCCTTCCAAAATTTCTTAAGCATATATAGGTGCGTAAGATGACCACCACTTGACCCTACAAGGCAAACTTTTATATTCCTTATGCTAATTGATTCATTCATTTTTAATTTTTCCTCCTAGACTTAGTACATTTTATGACTAAAATTCCTCCTTATAATTAATATATTTAGATAAATGATTATATTACTATAAATGCTAATTAATCGTATGTTGATTAATTAGCTTCAATTTAATTAACTATCTTGAAATCATATTTAAGATAGTTAATTAGACAATATATTTAAATAGTTCCTTATAAAATACATGCTTACTTGTTTTTCAGTTCTAACTAGCATGACTATCTCCAAATAAAACAAAAAACGTTTTTGATATTAATAAAAAATCAATTAATATATTTCTCTCATTTACGTATTTAACATCTAGTTTCATCCATTCATCAAATTCGATGTCATCCCTTCCTGAAACTTGCCAATAGCAAGTTAATCCTGGCTTAACATCTAGTCTTCTCAACATCCATTTTTCAAATTCCTTAACTTCATTTGGAAGGGATGGACGTGGTCCTACAATACTCATATCTCCCTTTAGTATGTTCATTAATTGTGGCAATTCATCAATACTTGTTTTTCTTATAAATTTTCCTACCTTAGTTATTCTTGGATCCTCTTTTATTTTAAACATTGGTCCCGTTCTCTCATTTTTACTTGCCAACTTTTCCTTAAGTTCTTCTGCATTGCTTATCATTGATCTAAATTTGTACATTTTGAACAACCGTCCATCCATCCCTACTCTATCCTGGGCAAAAATCACTGGACCTTTTGATTCAATTTTTATAAGAATTGCAACAATAACTAGTAATGGCATCAAAAATATTAATCCAATCAATGAGCAAATTATGTCAATAGACCTTTTCATAAGTTCATATATTTTCCGATCTTCTTCACGTTCTTTTGAGATTGAGTTTAGCACAATAGTCCCCCTTATTATTAATAAGAAAATGTTTCTATTTAACTATCTGAATTATAATATGTTTATTGTGCTTATATTTATTACAAATTTTTTTCAGCATTATATTTCTGTAACGTTTTCATTTTATATTTCTATAAAAATTAATTTATATAGAATTTAAAACTAAATAAAAATAGGGTAGTTATTTCCTAAAATTTCAGGAAATAACTACCCTATTTTTTATATTTTATTTCTAAAACATATATTAAAATAATCCATAAATAATTGGAATGAATACCGCTGGCAACAAATTAGCCACCTTAATTTTAGTTACTCCAAACATATTAAATGCAAGTCCAACAATTAAAAGACTTCCAACAGCAGACATATTACTAATTACACTATCTGTAAGTACTGTGGAAAGACAACCTGCAAGTAGTGTTATACTTCCTTGATAAATTAAAATTGCAACTGAAGACAGTATTACACCTATTCCAAGAGATGATGTAAATATTATTGCGGATACTCCATCCAGTATAGATTTTGCAAAAAGAGTTGTATGATTCCCCTGGAGACCACTTTCAAGTGAGCCAACTACTGCCATAGCTCCTACACAAAATAATAAACTTGATGTAACAAAACCTTCTGAAATAGAAATCTTTTCTTTCCCTGTATGCTTTTTGTTTCCATTTATTTTGTTTTCAATCATATCTCCCAAATCATTAAGTCTCTTATCTAAATCAATTACTTCTCCAATAAGAGCTCCTAATGCTATACAAATTATGATTTCTAAAGTATCCTTACCTTTTAGAGCACCTGATATTCCTATATAAAGTACACATAAAGC
>JAQSXU010000011.1 GCA_029256485.1 Clostridiaceae bacterium | reverse complement strand
TATAGAGTTATTAAAAATACTGATATTTGGAAAAGTGCTGTAAAGTTAAATACAAATTTATTCATATAAATTATCCTTCCTTTGTTTCTACGTTCTTCAAAGCTCAAAGTACATAATAACATAAATTTGAGGATATAGAGTTAAATTCATAAAATTGTGACAATTTGATTTATTAATAACTGTAATTTTTGATGTAATCAGAATAATGTGTTGATTTAATACTACAAATGATATATACTATATGTATTAAATAAATAGAAAATATAACACAATGGTTATTTTTACTTATATTTCTATTTATAATTTTATTATTAGTATCTGTATTTTTATTAATTTGATACTATTTAATATTTTACTATGATTTTATTAAATTAACATTAATTTATCATTAAATTTTAATTATTTAGCTATCTATACTTCCATAATATAATGTATCAATCCTTTAACCCCATAAATCTGCAGTTTTTAATACTGCAGATTTTGTTTTATCCACGTAATGGCATACATATAACTATTAATTATTATTAAACAATTAACTATAAATTATAATTATAATTTATTTATTTCTATTATGTTATAATCAATTTGTATTAAAAATCAGGGGGGATTTTATATGAAAAATATAATAGACTGCAAAGGATTAGAATGTCCACAGCCAGTAATAAATACTAAGAAATACTTCGATTCTATTGATGAAGGATCCGCTACTGTTATTGTAGATAATGAAACTGCAAAGAACAATGTTATTAAATTTGCTGGGAGTAATGGTTACATTTCAACTATTAAAAACGATAATAATTTATATTATATAGAAATTTCTAAAATAAAATCTGAAGTGCTTAGAAATAGCAGTTTCAAAGAAAATAGTTTATGTATTGTAATAAGCTCATCTTTTTTGGGCAATGGTGATGATAAATTAGGTGCAATTCTAATGAAAAGTTATTTATATGCTCTTTCTGAAAGTGATAATCTTCCAAAGGATTTAATCTTTATAAATGGTGGAGTAAAATTAACTATAGAAGATTCAGATTGCCTGGACAGTATTAAAAAAATACATGAAAAAGGAGTTAATATTTTAAGCTGCGGCACATGTTTGGATTTTTATAATTTAAAAGAAAAGCTGGCAGTTGGTGAGATAACAAATATGTACTCTATTGTTGAAAAAATGGATAAAGCATCAAATACAATAAAACTTTAAAAAATATAAAGTTCAAGTAACAAAATACAATGTTATTTGAACTTTTTTATTTTAGTATAGATCATTTTTTATACTACTTAATACCGGCAGTTGTTCTCTAACTGAATTTATTTCATCTAAATCTAATTGAACCATTAAAATGTCTTCATCATTATTTGGAATCTGCCCAATAATATTTCCCCAAGGATTTACTGCAAGTGAGTGGCCATATGGAGTATGTTTTATTAAATCTGGGTTTTTCGCAGAACAGCAGCCTACCATAAATATCTGGTTATCAACTGCCCGGCTCCTGAATAACAAATCCCAATGATCCTTACCTGTTAAAGGGTTAAAAACGGCGGGAACAAACACTATTTTTACATCATTTAAGGCCATTTTTCTTATCTGTTCATTAAACCTTATATCAAAACATATGGCTATGCCCATTTTGCCCCATTTTGTATTAAAGGTAATTATTTTATCTCCACTTGCAAATGTATCAGATTCTCTAAAACTTACTTTGTTTTTTATATTAATATCAAAAAGATGAATTTTTCTGTATTTGCCGATTATTTCACCTGAATCACTAAGTATATAACTTGTATTGTATAAAAAATCATTATACATTTCAGGAATACTTCCACAAATAATGTATACATTCAATTCTCTAGCTAATTTGGTTAGAAGCGTTAATGTTTCCGATGTGCCTTCTATATTTTTATCATCAACTTCTTCGCTAAAGGCTTTAAAATATTTTCTAGAATAAGGGCAAATAAACATTTCAGGCAGTACAAGTATTTCTGCACCTGCTTTTGCAGCTTTTATAATTAAATCTTTAGCATGTAACATATTAACCTGTTTGTTGGTTTCTGCAGTCATCTGAATTATTCCTACATTTATTTTACTCATATTTTTACACCTCTTTAATCTAATAGTATAAAGGACCTTCTATAGAGTAATCTTATTAAACTATAGTTGTGATAATATTTTTTTTGCTATTAAATCTGCATCCAATTCATCATCAACTTGGATGTTTATTATTTGAATTAGGCCCTTCGCATTTCCGGTGGTATAAATAATTTCACCGCTGGTTTCATCTACTTTTCTTGAAACAATTGCTTTATCACCTTTTGCTATGGAGGCCTTTTTCCCATTCTCACAATTTACTTCGAAATTATTGGTAAACTCTATTTCCGATCCAATTTTGTATTTCATAATCAATTCTCCTTTGTTTTAAATTTTATTATTTATTATAATTACACTATAAATGTATTTTTGAATTTTAAATATATATGGCTATTGGTAATATTTCTACTATTTTTTTTACTTCTGCATTTTCGTCTACAGGTTTATTAATATTAGAAAAACTGTATTTTTTTAAGTATTTATCTTTTAATTTAGCAAAAACCTCTTCATCAATATAATCAATACTATTGCCCGTGTGAAAAATATTACTGCGAGAGTCTAAATTTGTGTCTGTAATCTTTATAACCTTTCCCAAAGAAGTAACTTTGGAATCTGTTAAATAATCAATTTTATCTGTAAGATTGGATAAATCAAGTGGCAAAATAAATTGACTCTGCTGCCATGCTGTTTTTGCAATATATTTTACACATTTTGAAGATTGATAGGTATTTAATGAGTTCTTTAGCATTTCCAAAATGTATTTGGTTGAGCTCTTTTCATCTTCAATATTATTAATGTTATCCATTAAAGGCAAAAATGCTAAATGACTTTCCATGGCAAATATTATGCTTTCTAATGATTTAATTAAAGGCAGAGGCTCTAATTTACTGTTAAACTCTATATAATCATTGACTTTAATATCTTCAATTGTATTAGATGATAATACTTTTAATAAATTATTATCAATGAGTATTTTCTTTAGATTTAAAAATATTAATATTATTAATGATAATTTTTCATCAGAAATCTGCCTTGATGATTCATTTAAGAGCTGTAAATTAATATCTCCTTGAACACTATGACCACATTTATCAAAAAAAAACTCATTAATTGGGGTTGTGAAGTTTAAAATAAACTGGCTTTTTGATGTTATTGTTTTTGTTTCGGAAAATTCTTGAACTAAAACAGTAAATAAATTATTTGTCATATTACTATTTAAATATAATGGAATAACAGCCTTATTTGATTCCATAAATAAAACTCCAAATTACTATTTCAATATACAGTTTATTATTTAAATAAAATTTTGTCACAAAGTAATAATATACACAGATGTATTAATTTAAATTATATCAGATATTTTATACATATTTACATTCTCTATAAAATTTTATGGCACTTTCTGAAAATAAAGTATATACTAATGTTATTTGTAATATTAAGGAGGATATTTAAGCTATGCAGGAGGAGCATACTAAAATTAATGAAATTGCGTGGAATCAATTAGCATATGAAGCTTGGATAAATAGATTTGGCCAGCCATATGAGGCTGCATTAAAAATAAAAGAAAACCCATTAAAAAGGCTTGGGTCTCTAAGTAAGCATTTTACAGATGTAAAAGGTAAAAAAATCTGTAATTTACTGGGGTCAAATGGAGTTAAGGCAGTTGCCTTATCATTAATGGGTGCACAGGTCACCGTTATAGATTTTTCTTATGATAATTATAGATATGCAACAAATTTAGCCAGAGAAGCTGATGTAAATATAAAATATATAGTTTCTGATGTATTAAAATTATCACTTGATGAATTATTAGAACAATATGATATAGTCTTTTCTGAACTTGGGATACTGCATTACTTCACAGACTTAAATCCATTTTTTGGAATAGCATATAAATTACTAAAATCCAAAGGAACATTTTTAATTGAAGACTTTCACCCTGTTTCAACAAAATTAATCACTACAAAAGGTAAAAAGCATAAAATTAATGGTGATTACTTTAGTGATACCGTTGAGGAAACAGAGGTAGCTTATATGAAATATGTTTCAGGCATTGGAAGTTTAACAGAAGAAGAGAAAAAAGCTCTTCCAAAAGCTTATTTAAGAAAATGGACATTAGGAGAAATAGTAACATCTATTGCAGAGGAAGGATTTTGTATAAAAGCTTTAGAAGAAACTGAAAGTCCTAAGCCTGAAGATAAAGGCATTCCAAAGTTGTTTACCATAAAGGCAATAAAAATGTGATTTTGAATATATTACCAGGGAAATAATTACATTTATTTTCGCTGTTTATAAAAAAGCTCTTCTTAGGTAAATATCTAAAAAGAGCTTTTTATAAATTTGCAATCAAAATTTTAATACACTAACTTCTTTATTTAATTCCATGGATGTGTTTTGAACTGCTGTGGCCAAATTGGAAACCTCTTCTGCTGATGATAACATTTCTTCAGAGGATGCTGATATTTCTTCAGATGAAGCCGATACCTCCTCTGCTACTGCTGAAACATTTTGAACCTTATTTAATACCACATTTTTTGCTTCGATTGCATTGCCTAAAGAATTATGAGTATCTTCTATAACAGCTGGTATTGATTTAACAGAAGTTTTAATATCTTCAAAAGATATTATAGTATCATTTGCAGAAATCGCTTGACTTTCTATAAGATCATTTAAGTTATTTGAATTTACTATTACATCTTCAGTTTCTGCAGTAACTGATTTTACTAAGCTAATAATTTCAGTTGATGAATTTTTAGATTGCTCTGCTAATTTTCTTATTTCATCTGCTACTACTGCAAATCCTCTGCCCTGTTCTCCAGCTCTTGCGGCTTCAATAGCAGCATTTAAAGCTAATAAATTAGTTTGTTCTGAAATACTATTAATTATATCTGTGATGTGTCCTATTTTAGAAACTGATTGAGATAGTCCTTTTACCTTTTCCATAACAGTATCGAAGGATCCTTTTACATCAACAATAGATTGAACTAATCCATTGATAATATTTGTGCCATTTGTAGCCATGTTTTCAGTTTCAAGGCTTCTATCCTTTACAGTATTAAGTTTATTATCCACTTCATTAATTTGATCAGATAAATTAGATAGCAAATTTACAACATCCATTAATTCATTTGCTTGTTCAGATGCTCCTTTTGCAACTTCTTGTACAGCAGTAGCAACTTCATTTGCTGCAGTTACCATTTGCTCAGATGTTGAGTTTAATGTTACTGCGGCACCGTCTATTTTTTGTGAGGTATTTTTAACTCCAGCAATTGATGTTTTAATGTTTTCAATTGTACTATTTGATCCTTCTTCAATATTTGCTATTTCTGCTCTGCCTTTAGATTTTAGCCTAAACAAAGAAATAAATTTCATTCTCAATTCCTCCAATAATATAATGTCTTTTACTTATTATCGTAATATCAATGAAAAATTTAACCTATAATTAACAATTAATAATAATTTTTAAGAAAAAAACTATAGCAGTTAATACTTATGCTATAGTTATAAATTAAATATTAAGTTATTTTCTCCATTGACATTTCTTCAACTACCATATTAGTAAATTTAAGTAACTCTGCATAACTATCTTCATTCCCATCAAAGATCAATGGTAAATCGTATTGCCTGCATATTCTGTTTACTGCTTTTACTGTATCTCTTAGATCTGTATTGGATTCCTTCAATTGCTTGTCTAGTTTTTTTATATATTCTATATACCCATTGGCTTCCTTAGTGTACTTTGCCACAAGTAAAGCAGCTTCTAAAGTGACCTTTTTGCTTGCGTATTCTCCACAGCATGTAACTAGATCTTCAACTAATTCCATGCAATCTGCATCTTGAGAATTGGAAATAGTTCTTAAAAAGCAAACTGCTTTCTCTCGAATCATTTAGTTTACCTCCAATTAGTTTTATTTTGGCCTCAATCTAATTTATTAAAATAATTATAACAATATGCTATATTTCATGTTCACTTTATTAAAAACAAAAAATTATTTGAAACTTTAATATTTATAACAATATTTACTTTTTTACATATATTGTTATTGTGAATAATATTTAAGAAAGGTGTTTTCATGTTTAAATGTCCTTTTGTTAACCAGTTTAGAGATTTACATCGAGAAACAAAACCTTTAAGATCATATATTAGGTTTTTTCACGCATCACCTGGTGCACCTGCAGTGGATGTATATATAAATGACAAATTAGCTGTAAGAAATCTTATCTTTAAACAATTTTCTTCATACGTTCCTTTGATACCTGGAGCATATAATATTAAGCTATATGTTTCTGGCAGTAAAGAAAATCCTATAATAAACAAAAATATAATGATACCCGAACAAATAATATATACTATAGGTGTAATAAATAACATTGGAAACGTGGATTTATTTCTGATAAATGACCCTAAGTCGGAAATAGACAACACAAAAACAATGATTAGATTTGTAAATCTTTCTCAGGATTCTTCTTCATTGGATTTAAAGCTGTCAGATGGTACAGTATTATTTAATAACATGCAATTTAAAAAGATTCCGGGCTACAAGGCTGTTTCACCTGGAAGATACACTTTTGAAGTGTATGATACAGGAACAAACAAAAGAGTTTTGATTATTCCAAATATGGTATTAAAACCAGATAGATTCATTACCATTTATATAATAGGCTTAGCTAGTGGTAAACCTAATCTTGAAGCAGTTCTTCCTCTAGATGGCAATACTTATTTACCGGCATAAAATAATGAAGCTGTGGACTTTATACAAATACATAAAGTCTACAGCTTTTTATCTACCATAGTACTATTTCATCAGTAATTTTATTGTATTCAGTACTTACATCAAACATGTCTTTACAATACACAAGAGGAATCATCATTTCATTGTTCATATATTTAATTTCGCTGCTCATTTTCTCACATGTATTTACTCCAGTTTCACATACTGTAATCAAATTTTCACTTATTGTAATAATTTTATCACTATATTTTATTATGGTTTCCTGCCCTTGATTTTTGGCATTTTTTATACCTAATGCTTTCATAACGTATGTTACTGGCAAATACACTGTATTATTATATTTAAAAGGCTTAACAGTCATTGATATTTCTTTTTTTGAATTTAATCCCGTTCTGTACTTAGAACTTTGAACCTTAAAAACTGCATTACCGTATTTAGCTCTTCTAAATACTTTTATCAGTGTGTACAAAAAAGAAATGATCATAAAAAATATTGAAATACCCCAAAAGCTCAATATTATATGGATATGCATAATATCACCACCATTATATAATGGGAGATTAATCCAAAATTTAACAAATTAAGTATACAATTGGATTACTACCTACTTAATATTTTACACTTGGTAAAATATTCTGTCAATTCTATAAATTTAGTTAATTTGTTAAAAAAGGCAGCAAACTCACATCTTAGTAAGTTTACTGCATATAATGATTATTTAAAGTATTCAACTCCGGACTGGAATATTCTTTGATCTTTATTACCTAATATGTTTTTACAAATATCCATGCCGCTTCTTTCACTGTGAGCCATTTTACCCAATACTCTTCCATCAGGACTTGTAATGCCTTCTACAGCAAAATATGAACCATTAGGATTATAGTTAATATCGTAGGTGGCATGTCCATCTAAATCTACATATTGTGTTGCAATTTGTCCATTTTCAATAAGCTTTTTGATAAATGATTGGTTTGCAACAAATCTTCCCTCACCATGGGAAACTGGTACAGTGTGAATATCGCTAATATTAACTTTGGATAGCCATGGAGAAAGAACCGAAGTTACCTTAGTGTTTACCATGGTTGAAACGTGTCTTCCAATTTTGTTATATGTTAATGTTGGACTATCTTCATCAATGTCTCTAATTTCACCATAAGGAACAAGGCCAAGTTTTATTAGGGCCTGGAATCCATTGCATATTCCTAGTATCAAACCATCCCTATTCTTTATTAATTCCATCACAGCTTCCTTAATTTCTGAATTTCTAAATACATTAGCGATAAATTTACCAGAACCATCAGGCTCATCACCAGCACTGAACCCACCGGGAATCATAATAATTTGGCTTTTTCTAATTTCTTCTGCCATTACCTTTATAGAGTTTGATATATCCTGTGATGATAAGTTCCTAAAAATAAATGTGTTTACTTCTGCACCAGCATTAATAAATGATCTTTCAGAATCATATTCACAATTAGTTCCTGGAAAAGCAGGTATAAATACTCTTGGCTTTGCAGTTTTAATTGCTGGAGTTTTTTTACTTCTATATTCAAATTTTATATCCTGAATATCCATAGTTGTCTTTTCGGATTCTGTTGGAAATATCTCTTCTAATGTATGACTCCATGCATAATGTGCTTCATCTAAAGAAATTTTCTCTTTGTCTATATTTATAAAAGGTTCTGATTGTGTTATTCCAATAATTTTATAATTGATGCCTTCAAGCTCTTTTGTGATGTCAACATTATTGTTAAATTCAAGTATGAATGCGCCATACTCAGCATTAAATAAATCATCTTTTTTAATATTTTCTATAAAATTGAAACCTAGTTTATTGCCAAAGCACATTATACTTACTGCATATAAAATACCATTGTTTTTAATACTTTGTGCTGATATAACTTTTCCTTCATTAATCAGGCGCGAAACTTTTTCAAAATTCTTCTTTAATGAGTTAAAATCAGGTAAATAAAACTCGTCCATATTTACAGGTATATAAACTATTTTACTATTGATTTTTTTAAATTCAGGAGAAATGGCTTTGCTACTATTAATTATGCCTACAGAAAATGATACTAATGATGGTGGAACATCTAAATCATTAAAGCTGCCAGACATACTATCTTTTCCGCCAATTGCAGCAATTTCAAGTTCCCTTTGAACCTTATAAGCACCTAATAATGCAGCAAATGGTTTCCCCCATCTTTCTGGCTTATTACCCAATTTTTCAAAATATTCCTGTAGTGTTAACTTTATATTTTTATAATTACCGCCAGCAGCTACTACCTTTGAAACTGATTCAATAACTGAATATACCGCGCCATGATATGGACTGAGCTCACAAATATATGGGTTAAAGCCATAAGCCATAGCTGTTGCAGTTGTTGTATTACCGTGCCTTACTGGTAGTTTAGCCACCATTGCCTCTGAAGGTGTCCTTTGATATTTTCCGCCAAATGGCATAATTACAGTGCCTGCACCAATAGTACTGTCAAATCTCTCTACCAACCCTTTTTCACTGCAGCCATTAAGCTGTGATAATCTATAAAATAACTCATGTTGTATAGAATCTGAACTAACATTGTTATGAAAGTATGTGCTTATATCACATGGTGCTTGTACAAAAACATCCGTTTTTTGCCTTACTCCATTTGTATTAAGAAACTCTCTGCTTATATCAACTATGGCAGTACCATTCCAATACATTTTCAACCTTTTTTCTGCAGTAACTTCTGCTACAGTTATAGCCTCTAAGTTCTCTAAAGATGCAAAATGTATAAATTCATCTGCTTTATCTTTAGAAACAACTACAGCCATTCTTTCCTGGGATTCAGAAATTGCTAATTCAGTTCCATCTAGGCCTTCATATTTTTTCGGAACTAGATCTAAATTTATCACAAGACCATCACTTAACTCACCGATGGCAACGCATACTCCGCCTGCCCCAAAGTCATTACATCTCTTTATTAATTTGCTTACTTTTTCGTTTCTAAACAATCTTTGAATTTTTCTCTCAGTTGGAGCATTACCCTTTTGTACTTCTGCACCACAACTCTCCAATGAACATTCTGTATGTTTTTTAGAGGAACCAGTTGCTCCGCCGCATCCGTCTCTGCCTGTTCTTCCGCCAACAAGAATAATCTTATCACCTTCTAATGGTTCTTCACGTATGACATTTTCTTTAGGTGCAGCACCAATTACTGCTCCTATTTCCATTCTCTTGGCCACATATCCAGGATGATATACTTCAGATACGCATCCAGTGGCAATGCCAATTTGATTACCATAAGAACTATAGCCATGTGCAGCTCCTAAGGTTATTTTCTTTTGTGGTAATTTGCCAGGTAACGTTTCATCTAAACTTACTTTGGGGTTGCCGCTTCCGGTAACTCTCATAGCTTGATAAACGTATGATCTTCCTGAAAGTGGATCTCTTATTGCTCCACCCAAGCATGTAGCTGCTCCTCCAAAGGGCTCGATCTCAGTAGGATGATTATGTGTTTCATTTTTAAACATTACAAGCCATTTTTCTGTTTTACCATCAATTTCAGCATCAACCTCAATACTGCAGGCATTGATTTCTTCTGACTCTTCTAAATCGCATAGCAGTCCTTTTTTTCTTAATTCCTTCATACCAATTACGGCTAAGTCCATAAGACATTTTGGCTTATCTTTCTCTCCATAAACATAATCACGGCTGTTAAGATATTCCTCAAAAGTATTTTTAATTGGCGCAGTTGAATTATCATTGCTAAATTCAACATTATTTATTTCTGTCATAAAGGTTGTATGTCTGCAGTGATCTGACCAGTAAGTATCTATAACCTTTATTTCTGTAATTGTTGGATTTTTCTTTTCTGATGCAAAATAGCTTTGTACAAATTTCAAGTCACTAAAACTCATTGCTAAATTTTTTTCATTGTAAAAGTCCTTCAGTTGATTCTCGCTAAGTGAGATAAATTTATCCAATGTTTCAACACTTTCAGGTAAATTTACAACGCTTTCGATTTTATCAGGTTTAACTAAAGAAGCCTCTCTTGAATCAACTGGATTTATGCAATACTGCTTTATTTTATTAAAATCTTCAGCGGTTATATTGCCAGTTATAACAAACACTTTAGCATATTTAACTAAAATGTTTTCCTTTTTTGTAAGAATCTGAAGACATTGAGATGCAGAATCTGCCCTTTGGTCATATTGACCTGGCAAATATTCAGTGGCAAAAATTAAACTTTTTTCATAAGCAGGTAATTGTTCTTCATATATATAATCTACATTTGGCTCAGAAAAAATGGTTTTTTTAGAAGTTTCGTATTCCTCATCTGAGATACCTTGAATGTCATATCTGTTAATAATTTTTACATCATTTAAATTTTCTAAATGTAAACTTAATTTTAAATCCTGAAGCAATATATGGCTTTCTACAGCATATTCTGGTTTTTTTTCAACAAATATTCTATTTACTCTATCCTTCATCTTTACCACTCCTTAAATACGAACAATAAGTTCAATATTGTTTGATTTATTCGCTTTATATTATAACATATTTGTTCTAATATTCATAGATATTAAATGAAACTATTTTAAATATTAATAATAATGTTCGTATTATTAAAAGGACATGAAATAATTTATTTCATGTCCTTTAGTTTATTTTCGTATTAAATCTCTTACGTCTCCTAGTATTACACGGGGAATTGGTAAATCTAACATGGTTTTTAAACCAGGTGAAGAGTTTATTACATGAGGAATCATGTTTACACAAATTGCAATAGTTGCTATTCCACCAGGTATTTCAGGCTTAATTTGTACATTTAAATTTGGATTTCCATTGATATTAATATAATCTCCAGTATCTATATTCTCTATATCTGGTCGTACCTGCTGAGGATGTTCCATATCTACAAATACCTTGTCACCTAAATAGCCATGCCCTAACTGCCTGCAGCCTGTAACATGGCCAGGTTTTACAGATGCAATGCTGGTTGAACGCTGTATATTGGATATTATAGGCTCTTTCTCCTGTGTAACTTTATCAAACTTTATATTAAAAGCTTCCTCCATCATCCCAAAGGATTGAATAAACCCAACATGGCCTGCTATTGTGTTATCATTGACTCCTTTAATAAAATCTTCTTTTTTTAATCCTATTCCCTGTTCTTCCATTACAGCTTTACCGAAACAAGATAAATCATTAATCCTTGAAACTTTTATGCTTTCTACTGATTCACACACACCAGTGAGCATTATAACCACATAATCCATTATAAATCCTGGATTAACTCCGGTGCCTAAAATAGAAATATTATTTTCTTTTGCTATTCTATCCATTTCCTCACTTAATTCTTTATCCAACGCCCTCGGAAAAGACATTTCTTCTGCTGTTGTAACTACGTTCATACCTGCTTCAGCGGCTAATTTTATTAATGGAAATACAACCTTTGTAAAGGAAGAGGTGGCTAATATAATTACATCAGCAAAATTCTTTTTAATTACTTTTCTATAATCATTTGTAATAATTAAATGGTTATCTTCATTAAAATCAATATTTAATACTTCACTTAGTGTTTTGCCAACTTTATCTTTATCCATATCTATAGCCCCAACAATATCGAAGCCTTGTTTGTTTATAATCATTTTGGCAATGCCGCTGCCCATAGAACCTAAACCGCAAATTACTACTCTAACTTTATTACTCATTAATAATCCCCCAATCTCTAAATCAATCTACATAATTTTTTTTAACATATGGTGAAGTCATAGCTTTTAATAAACATCCATAATCCATAGTGAAGTCTATGATATCACCGATTTTATAGTCATGATTACAATCCGTTATATCTATTAACAAATGATCACTGCTCCCTCCGAAAAAGCTAATATCTTTATCTAATGGGGAAAGTCCATCTACATTAATGTCCTGCCTGCCAATGGCTATAATTGCTCTCTTCCTAATGCCTTTATCTTCATATTCAGGGGTTTCCCCAAAGGCATCCACTCCTATTATTCCCGTAGGTACAGTTGGCTTGTTTTTAATTTCAATAATTTCACCCTTTAAAAGGAATGCATCATCAAAGCAACCAGGAATTGAGTTGCCGAAAGCTGTTTCTCTTCCTAGAACAATACCTTCACCAATGCGTAGTTGATTCATACCTTCTGGGATGGTCCCATTTAACACCATATAAAGGCTGCTTGAATTACCGCCAGAAACAATACTTAGTTTCAGTTTAAATAGTCTTTCAATTTCATTCTTTAACTTAATTAATTTTCCAAGATTGTTTTCATCCGGTATTACCCCTCCGTAGCAGGTTAAATTAGTACCTATTCCCAAAAGTTTAATATTATCTAGATTTTTGATTTGCTTTACATTACTAATCACATCTTCAACTAATATTCCTTCCCTTAAGTCTCCTACATCTACCATGAGAATAATGTTGTGAACTTTATTCATCCTTCTGGCAACCTGAGAAAGTTTTTTAATTGTATCCAGCTCAGAGTTTAGGCTAATATCACAATATTTTATAACATCATTAACATTGCTTTCCATTGGGATTCTTAATAAAATTTTTTTGCAGTGGTACTCTTTTAGTCTCTTAATATTTTCAATTCTAGAATCACCAATTGTCTTTATTCCTCCTTCCATATATGCATTTACAATTGGTTTTCTTGCACAAAAAACTTTTGTAACACCAACTACTTCAATATTCTTAGCATTACACAGAGAAATAATGGCCTTCACATTATGTTTTATTTTACTCAAATTAATTACTATACAAGGATATTGCACTTTAAGAATCCCCCTTCTCCTGCAATACTAGGTTTTAAAGTCAAATTTTTTTAAGCTAAGCTTTAGTAAACTTTCAGCTGCATTTTTATTTTCTATGCTTAATACTCCTGCGCATGCCATTATATACATGGTATCTAAAAACACTGCAGCTCCTTTCCCAGGATACATAGTTAAATCATCATTTAAATATTTGATATTTTCAAGAATTGCGTCTCCATTTGGAAGTTTGGTCAGTGCACCGCCAGTCCCCACTATGCACTTTATCTGGGATAAATCTTTTCCGTAAGCAACAAACCCATTTTCTCCGCCATATAGTCTTTTAATATGACCAACATGCCTATTGACGGCAATATCAACAGCTTTCTTAGTTAAAATTAAACTGCTCTTAATTTCACAACTTTCTGTGGGAATTGGCTTTATATTTTCCCTTATTTCATCCTTAGTTAATCCACTTAATTCTGATGAGTTAAGTTTATCTATTATATTTTCACTATTAACGTATACTCCTAAGTCACCTTCTACAGTTCGCTTGGCCTTCGGTTCAGGTGAAATTAGCATGTCTAGAATTCTACTGCTGCCATCAGTTACAGAATGTACATCAGTAGTTGCACCACCTACATCAATAACTAGGACATCACCAAGTATATTGTACAAAAGCTTTGCACTTTCCATGACAGCACCAGGGGTTGGCATAATTGCCCCATTAACCATTTCTTTTATTTTATTCATACCAGGTGCTTTAATAATATTTTTTTCAAATGCCAGCTGAATAGCTTTTCGTGTTGGTTCAACATTTAATTCATCAATTTTAGGATACACATTTTCTACAATATATAATTCACTATCAGTAAAAATTTCTTTAACTTCATCCTGATTTTCTATGTTACCGCAATATATTACAGGAACTCCAAGCTTAGCACTGTTAATTTTTTCTGCATTATAAAGTGAAGTATCCCTTTCCCCATAGTCAGTACCGCCGGCAATTATAATTAAATTAGGTTTTATTTCTTTAATTTTTCTTAAATCAGCATTTCTAATTTTTCCTGCTGTAATCATTTTAATGTTTCCACCAGCTCCTAAGGAGGCTTCTTTAGCAGCTTTAACTGTCATTTCCTCCATTAATCCGTGCACTGTAATTTTAAGTCCCCCGGCAGCGGAACTAGAAGCAAGCATTTTTCTCCAGGTTATACTTTCACCAATTTGACTTTCAATATCTGATATAGCATTTCTTAATCCCACTGTTACATCACCGCATGAAACTGTGGTGCAGCTTTTACCTTGAACTATAATACTAATATCATCTGTAATATTAAAAGCGGTAACTAACGTAGTTGTGCTGCCTATTTCAGCAATAAGATAATCCACATTCATAAAATTACCCCCATGGAATTCGGTGTTCCACTAATTTTCAGGTTTATTTTTAAGTTTTTTAATAATGAAAGATGCCACATCACAGCCCTGTGAACCTCTTCCAAAACCAGCATCCATACCGTTTGCTTTAGCAATTTCATCTGTTACCTGAGTGCCTCCGCAAATTAAAATCAGCTTATCCCTTACACCCTTTTCTACACATAAATCATTTAGTCTTTTCATATTCTTTACATGAATATCATTATGAGTAATAATAGTACTTGCTAATATAGCATCTGCTTTAGATTCAATAGCTGCGTCAATCAATTTTTCAACAGGGCATGACGTGCCTAAATAGATACACTGGAATCCGTACTTTTCAATGCCGCCATGCTTAATATCTATGGTCTCCCTCAAGCCAACAGAATGCTCATCTTCACCTACAGTTGCTGCCACCACCTTAACAGGGTTATCTTTAACATATTGTCTCATTTCATCGTCAGTTAATATAGATCTTCTTTTGGGAAGTACTAAACTGCTTTTGTCTATATAGAAATTTACTTTACCCTTAATTTCTATAAGGGTAGCTTCACTTTTTTGCAAGACTTGCTTATGAATAATCTCAACATCAGTTAAATTCATTTTTTTGCCTATTTCTATAGCAGCGGCTTCACTAATTTGCTCATTTTCTGGGATACACAATGTTGCCTTTATATACCCATCCTTACTCCACTGCACTTCTGGTACTATATTTCCATCATCTTTAAGTTTATCCATTCTTACAAATACATTATCTTCTTCATCTAATTCATCAATAAATTTAATTTTATCATGATTACATAATGTACAGCTATTTATTGGATTACATGGCTTTTTATATTCAATTGGTACGTTGTTGTATCCAAAATGGGCACATACAGGTGCAAAGTAGTCCTTATCTCTCAGCACAACTGTGTTTTCACCTACGCCACCGTGAATTTTTCTGGCAATTCCATCACCATTTCTTTCAGGGTATTCACCTGAATCAACAAAAAAACCATTTTCTACAGCTTTAAAATATCCACCAGTTTCAATTATTTCCTCCATAAACAAAACTGCTCTTTCCTTCAATTCTCTAACTTTTTCAGCAAGGCAACCTTCCTTTTTCAATTCCACTAAGTCTTTTAATCCATCCATGCCAATAAGCGCCTGCTTTGCAGTATTTATCGCATTTATATTATTGTAATGCCATGGCACATTTCTGCCTTCATCCGGTGTAATAGTACTTTGAATATCAGCACTTGTCAGAGCAGAGATGAATAAATTTAAGGTATGACTAACTGTTGCTTCTCTTTCACAGGACTCAATATATTTTGTATTCATTTGAGCTCTCATCTTGTAATCCTTAAATAAATCTCTCAAAGCTACTGCGTATGGCAGGTCTATTTTAATACAAGGTGCTGGAGATGCCGTTGGGGGAACGGTAGATAAAGCAATATTCTCCTTTTTCATCCCAACCATTTCTGAAAATTTGCAGTTTATTGCATGCTGAACCATGAGTTCAGGCATTACTTTATATCCTTTCATAGCCGTAGCATTAGCATTATGGGCTCCATCTATTTGAAGAATATCAGCCCAAGACATTATTTTTTTTGCTACTGCAGCATCAACAAAAGATCTAACCATATTAATATTTCTGTAAAGAACATTATATTGGGGATCTTGATGGGCGCCATTTACTCCTTCTTCAGCAAACATTACTGCTATATCAGGACCCGCTACTCCTGATACATATGAATGAAAGTTAATAGGTCTCCCTACCTCTTCTTCAATCATATCAATGGCCTTGCGGGTAGCTCTAATTTGTTTTCTGGAAATTGGCACTCCTCCTACACCTTCTGGGGTACCTTCAATTAAACCATCAAAATGACTTTGACCTGCGGTTCTTATTACCATTATGTGGTCAGCACCATGCCATGCAGCCATTCTCATTCTTCTTATATCATCCTCAAATCTTCCAGAGGCAATTTCAGTTGTGATAACTGGCTCTGGCTGGGGATCAATTCCATTAAAACTTCGGGCAGCAGGTAATGGCTGGCTCTTCTTCAATGGTTTAGAAATGTTGCTATACGTAAATTCTCCCAATACTCCACTCTTATCCTTTTCTCTCCAATGCCATCCGTGTCTTTTAGGCTCATATTTATCCAAATCTTTTAAAATAGCTTTAATATTTAGTTTCTCATTTTCATCCATAATTTTATGCCCCCCTATCTTTTTAAAGTAAATTTAATTAATCTATCCTTTGGGTTAACTTGTCAACTACTTCATTCCATCCAATACCCTGAGCAAGCTGTTCACCAGCTTTTAGGTAGTTAATTTTTTTTATTTTTGAGTAAGTTAATACTACATTTCCCATGCCTTTACCAATGAGATTCCACTTTACACCATTTTTTACTATGTCTCCTGCTTCTAAACTAGAAAAGCCCATTCTTAGTAATACTGATCTCTCTATAGAAGGAGATGTATTATTGTAGGCCAGATCTACCATAGGCATCACAACTTGTTCTGCTAAGTCCCAAAATCTGTTATACAGCTCCTCATCAGTTAAATTTTTCAAATGTTCTCTTCTCTTATCAAAGTCATCTTTCCTATTCACATTAATCACCTACCTAACCTCAAAATTATTTTCTTTTAATATTTTTATAATTTCATCATTAGTTAGTCTTGTTTCCTTACTTAGAAAATCTAAATCAATTTGTTCAATATAGTTTTCGTGAACTCTTTTTAATGAATTATTTACATAGGATTTTCTATATTCATTTATATCTTTATTATTTATGGAAAGCTTTGATGGATTATTTGGAAGTATTATGGTTTTACCTGGAATTTCATCAACCGGATTCCCAACTTTAACCATGATTCCATTTTGTTTTGCAAAATTTAACTGAGGAATTATATGTTTGCCTGCCCCTGTATACTCAGTTTCCTGTACAACTAAAATATCATCATCAGCCATTTCCTGTGCCAAAGAAAAGGCCGCAGCTAATGATGTATTACCGGCAGGTCCCCTTTCAAGTCCCTCTATTTGCGCTAGCAATTCAGTCATGTAAAAAACTTCTCCCTGATGTACGGTAACATATCTATCAAGATATCTTAAAGGTCTTGCTGCACTTCTTGGTACATCAGATCTGTCCGGCCATGTCATAAATGGTATCCCAAAACCTGAATGCCCTGTGGTAAATGATTTTTTATTAAAATCTTTATCTGAGGCCATATGAAGTCCAGTTAGATCTACAGAGGCTCCAATTATTTTAGTGTCTAACGCACCTGCTTTTATAAGTCCTCTTGCAGTGCCTGTAACATTCCCGCCACCTGCATGTGTAATAACAACTGCTGATGGATCTTTTCCTAATTTTTCTCTACATTGCATCGCAATTTCATAACCTAATGTTTCTACTCCTGCTATACCATATGTTGAATATAGTGAAGCATTATAATATGATGTATCATCCAAAACTTTTAAAAAGGTGTAAAAAAGTTCAGGGCCCACAGTAAGTCTTAATACTTCCGCACCAAAACCCTCGCATTTTCTTCCTTTTTCTAATATTTCTGGTTGTCCAATTTTGTTTGAATCATAACATTCCTGAACAATGATGCATTTTAATGATCTCATAGCAGCTTGAGAGGCAACTGCTGCACCGTAATTACCTGAGGTTGCAGATACTACTCCCTTATAACCGCGGGCTTTAGCATCATAAACTGACAATGCAGCCCTTCTATCTTTAAAACTTCCAGATGGGTTGCAGCTTTCATCCTTGATAAATATTCTAGCAGATCGTCCTGTTTTAGATACCTTTCTTGCTAATTTAGATAGATTTTTTAACTCTAGAAGAGGGGTATTTCCTACTCCAGCTTCGTCCTGTATTTCTATAACATCTTTAATACCATATCCAACATCCTTCATCATAGAATTATAGTCAAAGGAGAGTCTGCCAGTTTCATATTTACTATAGTCAACTCCCACGGATTTTAACATTATTTCACTTTTTCTGTTCATTAATTCATCATACTTATTCATTATTGTCCCCCCTTTTATTCTTTATTTTTCAAGAATTTCTCTAGCCTGAGATCCTATATAAGCAATTTCTTCTACGTAGTCTCCAAAGCTGTGATAGTATCCTGGATTAGCGCATACTACTTTCCCCTTTAATATTCTGCCGGAATTAGTTTTTACCTGTACCACCTGTCCAATATTGCAATCATTCAAACAATTACCTCTAATCCAGACTTTAAGAGGTGTTTCCTTTGTTTCTACAGGTATATTTTCAGCCCTTTCCTCTGGATATAATACTGTTTCTTCAATTTCTACCCAGGTTTCCTTTTTAATCATATAAATCACCTACCCTATATTTTTTTAATAATTTTGCAAAGTTTCCTTGAACACCATGTGGTAATTTCATATCTAACATAGTTTTTAATCCGGCTTCACAAGCAATCACCTGTGGTATTAAATTCACTGTTATTGCTGCCGATCCTATACCTCCTGGTAGCTCAGGAATTATATTTAAATGAATATTTGGATCTCCTTCAATGTGTATATAATCTCCTGTTTCTATAGTCTCACTTTCCGGACAAATTTGCTGAGGGTGCTCCAGTGCTATTACTGCATTACCATTTTTCAACCCATATGCACTATGAAGACATCCGGCAACCATTCCTGGTTTTATATTAATAAATTTAGTTTCCCTAAATGTGTTGGTAATTATAGGCTCTTTAAATTCCATATAGTCATCTATCTCTAATCCTATGGCATTAGAAATAAATTCTATGGATTGTTTAAAACCAATATGACCGACGATAGTTCCACTTTTTATGCCCTTTTCAAAATCCTCTGGGCTCAATCCAACCCCCTGCTCTTTCAAAACTGTTAATCCGTATGGAGACAAGTCATTTATTCTTGTTATATTAGAACAAACAGAAGAAATGAATACTATCATGGAATCCAGAAAAAACCAGAATTTATACCTGTTCCTAAAATAGTTACATTATTTTCTTTTGCTAATTTATGGATTTTACTGAAGATTTTATAATCTGTAGAGTATGGATAAACCATTTCCTCTGTTAATGTAATACAATTCTTCTTATTCTCAATGATTAATTCAATATACTCAATAACCTTATTTATATATGAATCGATGGCTAGTAATACAATATCAGCATCAGTGTTTTTTACTACGCTGCTAAAATCGCTGCTCACAACTATTCCGTATGGAGAAGACTTATTTAAAATGTATCCTATATCTTTAAGTAATAGTTTCTCGTCTTTATCTAAAACCGCTACAATTTTAAGCCCATCCTTAGTCATAATATTTTCCGCCATGGACTTCCCCATTGCTCCAAATCCCCATAAGATAATTTTAATTTCTTTCATGTTATCATCCTCATAACTTAAATCTGATAATTCTAAATATTCTATACAGTAAAATATTAGCAAATAATGTGCCAAATAACGACTTAGTATAATCTGTTAATTATTAAGGAAAATTAAGTCAAAATAGAAGAGGAACTGCAAATATTTTTGCAGTTCCTCTTCTAAATATAATATTAAGGGCCAATTACCAATGCTTTAGGTATGTGCAAAAACATTTGCACATAGATGCAACTATTTTTGCATTAAAAAATACAGTATTTTTTAATTTTATGCTGTAAATTTTGCCTTGAAATACCAAGCTTTTTTGCTGTAATAGTGATATTATTTTCATTAACTTTTAACATTTCTTCAATTATTTTTTTTTCTATTTCACTAATGTATTCATCCAATGAAACATTATCTAAGTTAAACATTTTTGTTCTTGCAGCAAGTTCAGAGTTAATAATATCCTGTGTCCTGCTTTTATTTATTCTATTATCAAAATACTCTTTAGAGAGATATATATTGTTGTCACACATATTGATTGCGGATTCAATTATATTTTTTAGCTCTCTAATATTACCTGGCCAGCAGTAATCTAAAAATTCATGAAGTACATCCGGCTCTATTCCTAGTATGTTTTTCCCCAGCATTTTATTATAATATTCTATATAATGTTCAACGTAATAAATTATATCATCTTTTCTCTCTCTAAGAGGGGGTATATTTATTCTAATTACACTGAGCCTATAATAAAGATCTTTTCTAAGCTTTCCATTTTCTATTAGTTTCTCTGGTTCCTCATTTAAGGTTGCAATTATTCTTACATCAACATCTATAGTTCTATTGCTCCCTATTGGTCTAATATATCCATCCTGTACTGCCCTTAATAATTTTGACTGCAGATATGGATTCATGGAATTTATCTCATCTAATAAAATTGTCCCTCCGTTTGCCTCTTCAAAGAGTCCCTTTTTATTTTCTGCTCCTGTAAAACTTCCTTTACAGGTTCCAAATAACATGCTCTCCAAAAGTGCATCTGGAATGGCAGCACAATTAATTGGTATAAAAGGCTTACCCTTTCTAATACCGCTATAATGAATACTTTGAGCAAAAACTTCTTTTCCACATCCAGTTTCTGCATATATAAGAACTGAAGAATTAGTTAAACTTGCCCTTTTGGCTTTTTCTAGAGCTTTATGCATTATTTCATTTGTACCATAAATATCATTAAAGGTATAAGTTTTCTTTGATGTGCTGTCGTTTACTTGAAGTTTGCATATTTTTTCAGTAAGTTCTCTTAATTGAGTCATGTCTTTTGCAATTTCAATGGCAGCAATAATTTTATTTTCATTAATTACTGGAATTGTTGTATTTATACTTGTAATCTTCTTTTTTTTAGTACTGCTGTATTGTTGAATAACATCGGTAATTTTAGTGCCATTTTTTAAAGCATTCATCAAAGTTGAGTTATCTTCTTTAACATCGCTTAAATAATCTACAACTTTTTTACCAATTGCATCTTCTTTTTTAATTCCTTCAACTTGGGCCATTGCTTCATTATAATAAATTGTAGTGCCAGTATCATCAACAATGTGAATTCCTATGTCTAAGTTTTCAATCAAATATTTTAAAATACTTTCAATATTATTCATATGGAATTCTCCTAAATAATTTTTAAAAGTGAAGATATGATTATTTCATACCTTCACTTTTAGTATTAATATATTGGATATTTATCACACAGCTTTTTAATTTCAGCAGATATCATTGAAAGATCTTCAGCCCTATGATTAATTACATAATCAATAAAATAGGCTATTTTCTTCATTTCATCTTCCTTAAAACCTCTAGTGGTAGCTGCTGGTGTTCCAATTCTAATACCACTAGTTATAAAAGGGCTAAGTTTGTCATAAGGTACTGCATTTTTATTCACAGTAATTCCGATGGATTCAAGAAGCTTTTCTGCATCCTTACCAGTAATGTTTTTATTTGTTAAGTCTACTAAAATAAGATGATTATCTGTTCCTCCTGACACTAATCTGAAGTCGTATTTTAAAAGTTCTTCACCTAAGATTTTAGCATTTATCACTACTTGTTTAATATACTTTTTATAGTCATCAGTAAGTGCTTCTCCAAAGCAAACTGCTTTAGCGGCAATTGTATGCATTAGAGGGCCTCCTTGAATTCCGGGAAATATAGTTTTATCAAGTGCCTTTGCATACGCCTCCTTGCAAAGAATTACTCCACCTCTTGGTCCCCTAAGGGTTTTGTGAGTTGTAGTTGTTACAAAATCAGCATATGGAACTGGAGAAGGATGTTCACCTGCTGCCACCAATCCAGCAATATGTGCCATATCAACCATTAGCAGTGCTCCTACTTCATCAGCAATTTCTCTAAACAATTTAAAGTCAATTATCCTTGGATATGCACTTGCTCCGGCAACTATCATCTTAGGTTTATGTTCTAAAGCTAATGTTCTAACTTGTTTATAATCTATTCTTTCAGTTTCTTTATTTAAGCCATATGAAACGAATTTATAGAGCTGTCCTGAAAAACTTACAGGACTGCCATGGGTTAAATGACCGCCATGACTTAAATTCATACCTAATACTGTATCTCCTGGCTTTAATACTGACATATATACTGCCATATTTGCTTGTGATCCTGAATGCGGTTGTACGTTAGCATGTTCCGCATTAAAGAGCTTTTTCACTCTTTCAATTGCAATTATTTCTGCTTCATCAACAAATCTGCAGCCACCATAAAATCTTTTTCCAGGATATCCTTCTGCATACTTATTTGTAAGCTGAGATCCCATTGCTTCCATTACAGCTTTACTTGTAAAATTCTCAGATGCAATTAACTCAATATTGTCCTCTTGTCTTGTGGATTCCTTTTCTATAATACCGTAAATCTGGGCATCTTCTTTTTTTAAGTTCTCAAAATTCATGCTTTCCACCCTTTCTTCCTGGTTATAATAATTTTGTTTATTATAAGTTAAATATTTCGAAATAGTTTATTAAAATAAACTCTCATCTTAAATTATAAATGCTTTAACATCTACTAGCAATAACATAACATAATATTTTTAATATTCTAAAACAAATTTATATATGTATATAGGTTAGTGTATATGATATAATACCATTGAATATTTAACTTACAGGAGTTTATTTGATATGGATATAAACAGAATAATGCATATTGCAGCTGAAGCAGGCAAAATAGTACTTGAAAATGGCGGAGAAACTTACAGAGTTGAGGAAACAATAAATAGAATATGTCATGCATACAATATTGAGAATACAGAAAGCTTTGTTACTCCTACAGGTATAATGATGTCTGCAACCAGTGAGTTTGGACAAACGATATCAATTGTTAAAAGAATTAAAGTAAGGACAACAAACCTGGAGAAAATATCAAGAGTTAACGATTTATCAAGGAATATTCGTATAAAAGGATATACTTTAGAATATGTAGAAAATCAGTTATCAAAAATAGATGAAGTTAAAAAGTATTCTAATAAAGCAATTGTACTTTTCTCATGTATAGGTGCTGGCTTTTTTACACTAATGTTCGGGGGGTCATTTAGGGATTTTATTGTATCTTTCATTATTGGCGGTACAATAACCACTTCCACTATTTTATTAAACAGATTTCAAACTAATAGTTTTTTTATAAATATAGTTGGAGGAGCATTGGCAGCATTGCTAGCTTTAGTAAGCGTAAGATTCAATTTTGGCAGCAGCGTTGACAAAATAGTTATAGGCTCAATTATGCTTCTTGTTCCAGGACTTAATATTACCAACGCTATCAGAGATACTATTTCAGGTGACTTAGTTGCAGGAATTTCAAGAGGAATAGAAGCTTTTCTAGTAGCAGTGGCTATTGCTGTGGGAACAGGTATAGTGTTTAAAATTTGGTTTTTAGCTAATGGAGGATTTTAATAATGCTTTTAAATTTTATATATGCATCTTTAGCTACACTAGCCTTTGGTATTATTTTTAATATTAGGGGTAAAAAATTAGCATTTGCATCTTTAGGCGGCGGCATCAGCTGGGCGGTTTATCTTTTATCATTAAGACTTTTTTCATCTATGATTTTTTCTTATTTTTTAGCAGCTTCTATAGTCACACTATATTCTGAAATAATGGCCAGGGTTTTAAAAGCACCTATAACAACTTTTGTTATTTGTGCTATAATTCCAGTAGTTCCAGGCGGAGGTATGTATAACACAATGTTGGAATCAGTTAAAGGAAATGTACAAACTGCTCTTTCTATAGGTGTTGAAACTATTACTATTGCAGGTGCTATTGCAGTTGGTATATTGTTTATTTCAACTATAATTAAAATTGTATTTATAAATAAAAATAAAAAATAGAAAGCTTATGCTTTCTATTTTTTATTTAATAAACATATTTAATGTTGAAATTAAATCATCCACACTCTCTGGCTTTACTAAATTTCCATCTTTGCAGTTAAAACAACCCTTTGCATAGTTTTCAAATATCATTGAACCTACTTTGTTCATAGCAGCTCGTATAGCTGCCACCTGTATTAAAATATCCTTACAACAAACTTCGCCTTCTACCATTTTTTCTATACCTTTTACCTGACCTTCTATTCTTCTTAATCTAACTAAAACATCTTTTTTTGAAATAGTTTTGTTCTCATCCATTAGTTACACCTCATAATTTAATATTTATACCTATACCCCGTATTTATTTTATCATTAAAATACAATATTATCAACCATGTGACATTTTACAAAAAATACTGACAATTGAATATTAAAATGTAAGACTGATGTAAAATAAAGCAATACACTTCAATTTTAATAAAGAAAAAAATACACCATCTAAGATGTAGATGATGTTAATTATGTATATAGTGTATATATGAATTGGGGGACATATCCAATTCGCATTGAATATAAATTTATAATAACAGAATTATATGCAAGTGTCAACATATAAACTTTCATTGTAATAAATATTTTTTATAATTCATATGTTATTTTATAACATTCAATAAAGGTGAGTATTATGAGGAGAAATATATTAATTATATTATTGATTTGTACAATTTCAATATTTTTTGCAGGTTGCTCTAATATAATGGACTTTAAAATTTTACATCCATCAAAACCTAATGACTTTTACTACACTAATTTATTATGGGAAGATTTATCTAGTAAAAATAACTGTAAATCAACAATATTAGATACAAACTATTATAAAGAGATTGAATTTAATAAGGAGTACGTAGAACAATTTAAGTTATTTTTGAAAAAGCTTAATAAATCTAACTTTATAAAAAAGCCTGATAAGGAATTAGATAAACCATTATATAAAATATTTTTTAATTTTGGAAATGAAAAGTATATTGCTAATGTTTATAATGAAAATTTAATTTCTATTTATCCCTGGGATGGAAACTATGAAATGGATTTTATTAATATGACTAATATTCCTAATTCTTTAAATATCTATTCTCTTTGTAAATATTTATATAACTGAATATCTATTAAATAAGAGTATAAAAGTATATAATTCTAATATATAATATTTTATTTTAAATAGTAATAGAACTCCCCTACTAAAGGTAAATATAGGAGGTACATAATGAATAACTTAAACCAATTTCATTATAATAGATTAGTTAGAAAGCTTACAAGCATAAGATGGGTTCAAAAGTGGAAGCTTGATAAAAATTCTATTGATAAATTTTTAAGAAGTAATGAATTTATCAGTGGATTTAATTCTATATTTGAAAACAAAAATTTTAGTTGTGAAAGTACTTTATCTATATGTAAACCATTACTGGATAAATTGAGCTATCCATATAATCAGCAGGATTGGTTAGGGTATATCTATCAATACACTCTAAATAAAAGCTTTCCTGAAGCTGTAAGCATAATATTATTAGATAATTTGAACTCAATTTGTGAAATATATTTAAGAGTTTTAAGAGTAATTTGTGAGGCTGAAAAGGATATAGAAAATGAATCATGGCAGTATAAATACCCTATTAATTTTCTTGATCAGGGTGAAGAAAACAATTTGGAGAATAGTGATGAGTATAAAAAATTCATTAAAGCCTTTAAACATAATTATACTTATGAAATGATGAAACTTAGCAAGGTAGTTATGAAGTATACTACTTTAGATCATGTTTGCGGTGTTCATTATCTTGCTATGAATATTGCCAGACAATTAAAAAATATCAATATACCAATAGATTTAGGAAGAGTTTCTGGTGCTGCAGCTGGACACGATATTGGTAAATATGGCTGCAGGGTTTCAGAAATAAAAAAAACTCCAAGATTACATTATTATTATACTGATCAATGGTTCAAGAGATATGGGATAAATTACATTAGAAATATTGCTTTAAATCATTCTACATGGGACTTGGAATTAGAAAATCTACCCATTGAATCACTTATCCTAATTTATGCAGATTTTAGAGTTAAAGGTGATTCCATGTACAAAGATGGCAGGATGAAAATATATGATTTAGAGGATTCATTTTATGTTATTTTAAGTAAATTGGAAAACCTAGATAAAGAGAAGGAAAAAAGATATAGAAGAATATATGCTAAACTTAAGGACTTTGAAGATTTTTTAATCAACCTAAAGATAGATATATTTTCAATAAAAGCGACAAATAAGGATATTAAAATTTTATGTAATAATTATTCATTATTGCAGGGAGATGAAATAATTAACGGCATAAAAAATTTGGCTATAATGCACAATATTAAATTAATGCATGAACTTAGAGATGAATTTTCGCTTGATGCAATATTGGAAACTGCAAGAAGTGAAAAGGATTGGAAAAATCTGAGGGAATACATTAGAATATTTCAAGAGTATTCCACATATTTAACTCAAAAACAAAAATTGCAAACTATATCATTTCTCTACGATAACTTAACTCATCCTGAAGATGATATAAGAAGGCATTGTGCAGAATTAATCGGCATATTAATAGCAATTTTTGATGAAAACTATCGAAAGGAACTACCAGAGAATGTTAGTATCCACCAGTTATCCATAAGCAGCAAAGATTTATTTAAACAGTACATTGACATGATGTTAAATCATGGCCACAATCTGGTAACCTCACATAAATTTTATTTAGGATATTCATTAAGTATAATGATTAATTCATTATTTACACATTGTAATAAAGATCAATTGCTAAACTATAGAAAAATCTTATTAGATTATTATAAGGATTTTTTAATAAGGAATGTAGATTCACATATCTTTCTGCTTCAAAGTGCAAAGAGCATACCTTTGGAACCATGGGATGAAGACATTAACATATTATACGATTATATTTTAGTATGTATTAATAAAAGAAATTATACATTAAGAGAAGCTGCTTTAGACACAATACTGGATTTGTCATGTAAGGTCACTGTTCCAAAAAATTTTATCGATTCTATAGAAAAGTATTTAGAGGATAACCTTAGTAAAGAAAAGAACATCAATACTACTTTACTTTTAAAAAAAATTAGTGATAAATTTTCTTTCTTTAAATTGTCAGACCAGTATAAAAGAGAAATAAAGCTGAATGATAAAAAGATAACTGAAATATTTTTAAGTAATTTAAAAAGTGCTACTGATTGGATTAAAAAGAAAAATCAAATTGATCTTTTACTTGAATATACCTTTGAAGGTCATCCTAACAGCAGTTTACATACTTCCATTCACTTTTGTAATCTTCTTAAAGTTAGTGCTATTGAAAGTGTTAGAAATCATGCTGGGTATGCTATACTAAAAATCATGCCGAGGCTTTCAATATCCGAAAGAAATGAAGTAGCAGTTGAATTATTAAGAGCATTAGAAATTGAGGGAAATAGATTTACAGAATATATTCCAAGGTTTACTGGAAAGGCTGTTTTATGGCTGCAGCCTAAAGAATTAGATGAAATTATAGAGGATTTAGCTGAGAAAATAAAAAGTTCTAATACAAATTTAAAATCATTAATTTTAAAAACCATTGGTATAACAATCTCAAATTATGACTGTTATGCAGAACGTTTTGGAGAAAATGAAAATGATTATGAAAATAGACTAAGAAAAATGCTGGGTATATTATTATGCGGCCTGGGTGATTATAATATTCAGGTAAAACAAGCTGCTTTCAGTGTATTGGGAAAAGATATTTTCGGCACTAATTATTTATCTCTTTATAAAAAAGAGCATATATTCAGCTTAATAGCTAAGAAACTTCTAACACTAGTTTCAGATAATAGAATAGAAGATTTGTTATTTTTAACAAATTCAGCTGGATTAAATCATATTTACAGGTTCATTTCAGATTACACATTTTTTATAGGAAAAATTAATATACCAATACCTAAAAAAGTTGCTTTTTTCCCTGGAACCTTTGATCCATTTTCATTAAGCCATAAACAAATTGCAACATACATCAGGAATGAAAATTATGAAGTATATTTAGCTGTTGATGAATTTTCCTGGTCTAAAAAAACTCTTCCAAGCTTATTGAGAAGAGACATTATGAGTATGTCTATTGCAAATGAATTAAATATATATATATATCCAGATAATGAGCCAACAAACTTATCAAATGAAGATGATTTAAAAAGACTCATAAATAACTTCCCCTATTCACAGGTATACATAGCTATAGGAAGCGATGTGCTTCTTAATGCCTCATGCTATAATAAAAACTCGGCAAATGAAGGCTTAATTTATAGCTTGCCGCATATTATTTTTCAAAGGAATAAAACAAAAAAAGTATTAGACTTTGTTAAAAGATTTAGGAGTAATGTAATATTTTTAACTTTACCAACAAAATACTCAGAAATAAGTTCTACTCAAATACGTAATTATATTGATGAAAACAAGGATATATCTACCTTAGTGGATCCCCTTGCTCAGCAGTATATTTACGAGAACGGCTTTTATCAAAGAGAACCTCAAGATAAAACAACTATTAAAAACATTTTATTTGATACTATCTTAATAGAAGAGTTTAGTTTTGATATAGCCGAAAATTTGTATAAAATTTTGAATGAAGGCAATAAGAAACAATTTATTAATAAAATTAAGGAAATTTTTAAAAAGCCTTCTGGAAGATTATTCTTGCTAAAAGAGCTAGAATCAGGTGAAATACTAGGATTTTCAATATTTCATTGGTTACGATCAAGTATGATATATGGAGAAACTTATAATACCAGAGTAGCTGAATTTATAAGGACAAATAGTTTGGGAAGAATTATTTGTATTGATGGTATTTATGTAAAAAATGCGGAAAAAAATAAGAATTTAGAACAAATTATCATTACTGAAACACTGGCATTTTCAATATCTAGAGACTATGAATATGCAATATATAAGCCATTTTTAAAGGATTTTATTATACCTTCCATAGAGGAACATTTAAAATTAATAGGATTTACAAGCATCGAAGGCTGTGAAGAATCCCATATTTGTGTAGTAAATATGAGTTCTCCTTGTGTTATAAATTTTGATATTGAAAATATTTTAAAGGAACCATTTAGAAGTAACTATGATCTTCGTCAGGTTATTATATCCTCAAGAAAGAAGTTGATGAATTCATTAATAAAATTATATCCTGGTGAGTTAGTACTTCCTTTTGATATAAATTATCTTCATCAATGCATGATAAATAAAATATGTAAAGAAAATGGCGTACCTACTGAAATCAGTTTTACTAAAAAACTTGGTGATGCCATGTGTGTGCCGTACGGTGATATATTAGACAGATATATTATACCTAATACAGTTACCAAGGCTCTTCATACTGAAAAGTTTTTTGAGCCGTCAATGAAGGACTTTAATATATGTGAATTTCCTCACTATCTTCAGCTTAAAGATCAGGTTAAAATGTTAAAGTCATTTAACAGACCAATAATTCTCGTTGATAATATTCTTCACAAAGGATATAGAATGAGAGCATTAGATCCTCTTTTCAAAAAGGAAAATGTTACTGTAAAAAAGATTATTGCCGGAATTATGTCTGGAAGAGGAAAAGATTTAATGGATATGCAGAATAGAAATGTGGAGAGTATATATTTTATACCAAGAATGAAAATGTGGTTTAATGAAAATGCATTGTATCCTTTTATTGGAGGAGATTCAGTGTGGAGAGGAAGCTATCCACAAAGAAATCTACTACCATCAATAAATTTAATAATGCCCTATACTTCCCCAGTTTTTATTAGAGGGGCTTCTACTACATCTATTTATAATCTTTCAAAAATATGTATTGAGAACTCTTTGGAAATACTTCAAACATTAGAAGAACAATATCATTTAATTCATGAGAGAAACCTGGCACTGTCTAATTTAGGGCAGGTATTTACAATTCCTAGATCTGTAGATAAAGGCAATAATATTGAATATGACTTAAATAAAAGTGCATCTAGCTACTTGAAAAACGATTTAGAGTCTTTGTTTAGACTTGAGAAAATAATTAAAGGCTTTTAAAAGGAGAATAAAATGGATAAATTATATTACTATACTTATAATGAAAAATTGCTTGTTTCAAATAAACCATACAATTATAAAAGCGTTGATGAAAGCTTTGCATCTAATTTTGACAAAGATATATATACACTTTTTTCCCATAATCCAAGTAGCAGCAGATCCATTTATCCCCTATATTCAAAAGATTTAATCTTCCTGGAAAATGAGGATTTAAGAATTTTAAAGCATAACCCACCTGAATCAAAAACAATACCTCTTTGGCTTGAAAAAAGAATTAATGAGAAAAAAGTTACAGCTTTGAACACTTTATATCCTAATTATGAAGAGTATTTGAATCATAATAAAAATAATAATTATTATTATAGATTTATAAATTCTAAAGGTAATGAAAAATGCAAGGTTAATGTAATTGGACTAGGTGATGTTGGAGGTACTTTAGTTACTGGGTTACGTTTATTAGGCGGAGATTGTATATCAGAAATTGGAATTTACGATAAAGATCCAAATAAAATTAAGAGATGGGAATATGAATGCAACGAGATACTATCACCTAATTCAAGTGCAGTTTTTCCGGAAGTAATTCCAATAGATGAAAGTGAATTATTTAATTGCGATTACTTTGTATTTTGCGTTTCTGTAGGAGTCCCTCCTGTAGGAAGTGAAAATACGAATGTAAGACTAATTCAATATAAGGGCAACTCTAAAATAATAGAGTATTATTCTAAGCTTGCAAGAAAGAATAAATTTAAAGGCATATTTGCTGTGGTTTCGGATCCAGTTGACTTGTTATGTAATAAAGCATTTATGGATAGTAATAGAAATAATAAAGATATAATTGATTATGAAGGATTAAAACCTGAGCAGATAAGAGGATATGGCCTTGGAGTTATGTATGCCAGAGCCGCTTATTACTCAAGGCAATATGATGAAGCTAAAAACTTTATTTATTCAGGCAGGGCGTTTGGACCTCATGGTGAAGGTTTAGTTATAGCAAATGATATTGATAACTACAATATTGAAATTAGTGAGCTTTTGACCAAAGCAGCCCAAAGAGCCAACTTGGACGTTAGAAATTGTGGATTTAAGCCTTATGTGGCCCCTGCCCTTTCATCAGGGAGCTTGTCTATTATAGCAACCATAAAGGGGGATTGGAATTACAGTACTACATATATAGGAGGAAGCTTTTTTGGAGTGAAAAATCGGGTAACAAATAAAGGAAATTTAATAGAAACTTATGACTTCCCAGAGCAACTATTTAATAAACTTGAAATGACTTACATAGAACAGCGTAAACTATTTAGTAAAATATAAGTTTTGGAGATGATATTTTGGGTAGTTTGTATATAATTGCTCCAAATAAGAATAAAACAAATATTTTAAAAAAAATGATAGCATCTTTTTCAGATGAATTTGATACAGTGTACTATGTTGATAGCCTAAGTGAAAATACTAATTTAACACATAAGAACCTTCTTGTGGCTGCGGAACTTGGAGACAATGGTTTTGATCTAGATATGTTAACTTTACTTTCAGCTGTAAATATGAATGATATTTCAATATTTTCAGGTTCAACTGCAGCCATATTAGTACACAGTAATTCACAATTTTATACTAAGAGATGTGCTCAAAGCATTGTATTTACTTTAAATTTACTGGGTTGTAATTTTATTGGCCATTCTGTTGTTGAATGTACCGGCAATTTTACTAATTTTAATACATGGAAGAAAGTATTTCCGGAATTATCCTTAGAAGAAATATGCTATAACCAATGTAAAAAGCTTAGTAAACGGCTTTTAAAATATAAGTATATAAACATATCTAACCCTGAAATTACTGTTTTATATTCTTCTACTCATAAGTTCTCTAATACATTGGATTATTGGTATATGGTTAAAGAAAATTTGCATAATTGTCACATTAATGAAATTCATATTGAGAATGGTGTAATAATGGACTGCAAGGGATGCTCATATAAATTATGTGTTCATTACGGAAAGCAAAATTCCTGCTTTTATGGTGGATTCATGGTAGAAAATGTGTTGCCTGCCATAGAATCAGCAGATGCAGTTGTTTGGCTATGTCCAAATTACAATGATGCCTTGTCTGCTAATTTAACTGCTACAATTAATAGGCTTACTGTACTTTATAATAAAATGAATTTTTATGATAAATCTATGTTTGGCATAGTGGTTTCAGGAAACTCTGGTTCAGATTCTGTAGGTAAGCAATTAATAGGTGCACTAAATATTAATAAAGGATTTAGACTACCACCTAATGCACTGCTGTATGAAACTGCTAACGATCCAAAAGCTATTTACTCGGTGAAATCCATTTATGAAAAAGCAAAAGATTTTGCTTTGAATATGATAAATAACATATAATATAAATTAGTGTAATGATTTAAAAAACTATTTAAACTATTACACTAATGCTTTTATTGCTCTCTTTTAGCAGATTGTTTTTTTGTAGTTGAATTATGATTTTTAGCTGTTTCTCTTGTTATTGGGGTTTGCCAATTACACTTTTCCATTCTTTGTTTTTTGCCATCCGGCTGACTGTCTTTAGTCATTTCTATCACCTCAAAGCTTATTATCTGCTTAAATAAAATAATAATTCATTTTACTGCTTCAGATTATATTTATCCATGGTTTCTAAATTTTTCTCGTAAACATTTTTTTTATTTGAATCAAAGCATTGTATTTTTACTAAACCATAGTTAAAAAGTTTTTCATTCCAAAATATAAGTAGGTATTTTCCATTAATAATTTGAAAATCAAGAGTTTTCAATGTGTTCTTAATATTATCCTTTACCAAAAGTTTTATTGTTTTTATATTATCATCATTGATTATACCAAAGATACACATGACAGCATAATCATTTTTTAGATTATTTTCAAAGTAACTGTAATTAATATTTTCTTTACTATCTATTTGTAAAATATAGGGTTTATTAAGTGGAAACCACATTAGCCCTCTTTTTTCAACTATGTCAGCAGAAATATAATTTCCAAATTTAGAGATAAGTAATTTTGAACCACCTATGTCTATTTTATTAATGTTTTCTGAAGGACCATAATTAATACCTTTTTCACTTTTATTATGGGATTTATCAGCACTAAATGACCCATAAATTAAATACGGGTATAAACAAAATATTGATAGGCTAATAATAATCACCCAGTCTATTATAACCTTTAAATTCTTTTTCAACAGACTTGTCCTCCTCTTTTAAAGGAATTTTAAAATAAAATTCTCTATTATATAAATTATATTTTAAATATATCTCTTTTAAATCCGTAATTTTTCCATAGTATTTTTGACAGAAATTTTCAGTGATAGATGCCTTTGAAGAATAACTCTCCATATGTTCATATTCTAGTCCTTCACTATTTAAGACCATAATACTTTTGAAATTAAAGCTTTTTATTAAGCTAGGATTTAAAGTTTTATAATTAATATAAAAGCTGTCCTTATCAATTATAATATTTTTTACAAATAGCAAAGTATCATCTACCTTAGCCGTCTCATTACAATTAATTAATTTTAAATCTCCACTATATATTTTTCCCTCAATATTATTATTTCCGTATACATTTGTAATTGAGTTGCTTATACAGGTAATACAGAAAAAATAAATTAATATGAGAATTAGAAACTTTCTAAATATGTTAATTGTTATCACTTCCCAGTTAAATATTTTCATAAACTTTTATGTTTATATTATATTTGTAGATGTAATGTTTTATTACTTTGTCATTTTATAAATATTTATATCTGCTATAATGTATGGTGAAATGCATTGCAGAAAGGAGTGATCATAAATGATTGCTGATCTTCATATTCACACTAAGGCATCAGATGGGAAATATTCGTCTAAAGAAATTGTACAAATGTCTTTATCTGAAAAAATTGATGTTATTGCAATTACAGACCACGATACTACAGAAGGTATAGATAATGCTTTAAAAGAATCTAAAAAAAGTAATATAAAAGTAGTTCCTGGTATTGAGTTATCAACCTTATATAATGGAAATAGCGTTCATATTCTTGGATATTTCAATGGAATGAATTACCTAAACAGCTGTTTTCAAAAGTTTTTAAAAGAAATCCGTGATTATAGATTATATAGAGCAGAACTGATTCTAGAAAGACTAAATACACTTTATAATATTAAATTGGATTTTCATAAGATTATGAATGAAACTAATGGAGTATTAGCAAGGCCCCATATTGCAGATGCTATTATTAATTGTGGTTATAATTATAGCTATGAATATATTTTTAATACATTTATTGGGAATAATTGCCCTGCTTATGTGCCGAACAAAGATATCAGTATTTCTGAAGGAATTGAAAGATTGCGAGATGCGGGGGCATTAGTTGTACTAGCTCATCCTAAACTATTAAAGGATGGCATATTAGATGATGTATTAAGTTTTAACTTTGATGGAATAGAAGCAATATACTATTTAAATTCAGAGAAAGAAACAAAAGAATTTATTGATTTGGCAAATAAAAAACATTTAGTTATTACTGCAGGTTCTGATTTTCATGGCTCAGTAAAAGAAGAAGGGACCCATTCTCCTAATATTGGTGCGGTATATTTGGAAAATAACTATGTTAATGTTTTCTTGAACAAACTCAGATTAAAGTAGAAGAGTTCAAAGTGAAATAATAAATTAAATAAATTTGCCTTTCAGCTAAATTTAGCTGAAAGGCTTTCTAATTTCAAATTTAATATTTTAAATTTCTATTTTTTATGCTTCTAATAAGAATGCAAAATATCCTTTTACTGCTTCATATATATCGGCTTTACTTGCAACTTCCCATGGAGCATGCATATTGTGAAGACCAATACCGCAATCTATTACCTGCATATTGTATTGAGCAAGTATATATGCAATTGTTCCGCCGCCTCCTTGGTCAACTTTTCCTAACTCTGCTGTCTGCCATGATACATTATGTTTATCCATGATTTCTCTTATTTCTGCTATAAATTCTGGATTTGCATCATTACAGCCGCCTTTTCCCCTAGCACCAGTATATTTTGCAAATACAAGACCTTTACCAAAGTAAGCAGCATTCTTTTTTTCCATAACTGAAGGGTAGTTTGGATCAAAAGCTGCGCTAACGTCTGATGATAACATTTTGGAGTTATTTAATGATCTTCTAACTTTTAATTCACTGTAATCTCCGCATAAGTTCATAACTTCAGCTACAGTATTTTCAAAGAATCTAGAATGCATTCCAGTAGCACCAACACTACCTATTTCTTCTTTATCTACTAATAAAGTTACACATGTCTTATCAACTTTGTCTAACTTTAACATAGAAACAAATGAAGTATAAGCACAAATTCTATCATCATGACCATAAGCCATAACCATACTTCTGTCAAATCCTAGATCCCTTGCTTTTCCTGCTGGTACAACTTCTATTTCAGCAGAAACAAAATCTTCTTCAGTTATTCCGTATTTCTCATTTAAAATATTTAAAACATTTAATTTTACTTTTTCTTTTTCATCTTTATCATCTATAGGTATACTTCCAACTAAAACATTTAAATCCTCGCCTTCAATTACCTTTCCAGCCTTTTTGTCCATTTGATCTGCTGCTAAATGAATTAATAAATCAGAAATGCCCAAAACTGGATCACTTTCATCTTCACCAATAACAATATCAATTTTTGTTCCATCTTTTTTTATAACTACTCCATGTAGAGCCAATGGAATTGTAACCCATTGATATTTTTTTATTCCGCCATAGTAATGAGTTTCTAATAATGCTAAGTCAGTATCCTCATATAATGGATTTTGCTTAAGATCCAATCTAGGTGAATCTACATGAGCTCCCAATATTCTCATACCATTTTCCATTGGTTCTTTACCAATTAAAAATAGTGCCAGAGTTTTATCCATATTGTTAGCGTAAACTTTATCACCTGGTTTTAGACTTCCGTTCTTTTTCACTAATTCTTTAATATCTTTATAACCAGCTTTTTTAGCCAAAGTTATAAACTCTTTAACGCATTCTCTTTCTGTTTTGCATTTAGACATAAAAACCTTGTAGTCATCATTAATATTATTGAGTTCAGTTAGATCGTGTTTGGAGTATTTACTCCATGCATATTCATATTTTTTTGTAAGTTCATTTGCCATAATTTTCACCAAAATAAAAATTTTTTAAATTAACTTTTATTTGGCATATTCACCCCCAACGCTGAAATTTTTGTTGCAATTTGCTAACGATTATATTTTATCATAAAGAAAATTAAATTAAAACACATTATTTACTAAATTTTCTTTTTCAGTTATAATATTGTTTATTTTAACATCATTTATATCCATAGGAACTTCGTCTATTATTTGAAAAGAATAGGCTAATGCTATTATATTGCAAGTACTGGAACAATTTTTCAGATATCTGTCATAAAATCCTCCGCCATATCCTAATCTGCCACCTTTTTTATCAAAAGCTAAACCTGGTACAATTATTAAATCAAACTCATTGGCATTTGCAATGTTATTATCAATATTTGGCTCTAAAATGTTATATTTTCCTACTGATAATTGAGATAAACTTTCTATGGTTACTGCCACCATTCCCATGGATTTTGAAATTATCTTTGGCACAGAAATAGTTTTATCCAACGAAAATGCCATACTAATTATCTTTTTGGTGTCTACTTCATAGTCTAAACTAACATATATAAAAATATTTTTAGCTTTATTGAAAAGAGTACTATTGCAAACATTGATGTATATATCCTTATCAAGTTTTGATTTCATTTCTTTATTTAAATTTAATCGTTCAGATATCATTCTTTTTCTAATTTCTATTTTACTGCCCATTATTAGATCTCTTCTCAGCTTCGTGCATTCTATTACTGATAGTATCCACCGGTGTAATATCTGAAACTAAAGAATATCTATAGTTTGCTGCAGCAGCCTCAATAATAACTGCAATGTTTCTTCCTGGTCTAATTGGTAAAATAAGTTTTCTTACAGGAACGTTTAATATTTCAATAAATTCATTATCTAATCCTAATCTATCGTAATTTTGATCTTCTTTCCACTGCTCTAGATATATAACTAAATTAATAGTTTTAGATTTAAGTATAGAACTTAATCCATAAAGTGCAGGTACATCAATGATACCCATACCTCTAACTTCCATCATACCTGAGGTAATATATGGTGCTGTGCCATGAAGGACACCTTCAACTTCCTTAATATCTACAGCATCGTCAGCTACCAGTCTATGACCTCTTTTAATTAGCTCTAAAGCTGATTCACTTTTCCCGATTCCGCTTTCACCTGTTATCAATATTCCTATTCCGTAGACATCTACTAAAACACCATGCATTCTAGTTTCAGGTGCTAATTTACTATCCAGATAGTTCATAAGCTTACTTATAAATCTTGTTGATAGTGCATTTGTTCTTAATATCCATCTTTTGTTTTTGGCTGCATATTCTAAAAATTCCTCGTGAGGAACAAGTCCCCTGGTTACTATTACACATGGAGTTTCAAATTCAAAAAACTTCTTCAATCTTTTTTTCCTTAGTTCAGGCTGCATTGCGTCAAGAAAACTCCATTCAGCCATACCTACTATTTGAACTCTTTCATTTGCAAAGTAATTATAAAATCCGCAAAATTGAAGCCCTGGTCTATTTGTATCACTGACAGTTAAACTCTTATTATTCCCACCTTCAACTAATACCTCTAAATTTAATTCACTTATTAGATCCTTTACTGTAACGTTCATTTTTATCACCTTCTTTAGCTATTATGGGAATCAGATGGTACTATTTTAATTGTATCTAGTTGAGCTCTTACATTTCCCTTAATAGCTTCAATATATTTTTTCCTTAAAATTTTTTGCTCATCCTTTTCTTCTGATGTCAATCCCTGATCTTTACTTTTTTTATATAAATAATTTATTTTTTTTATTAATTCATCGATTTCCATTATTCACCTCTAAATGCTATTTCTTTATAAACTTAGGTAATATTAATATATATTTTATTATACTTAATTATTTTGATTTTAACAAATAAAATTCACCATACCTTTTTTAAAATAAACCCACCATTATAAATAACAATGGTGGGTTTATTTTAAAGATTTAGGTCTTCTAAGATTTTATCCATATCAATTTTTGTATTTTTCTCATAAAAAACAGCTGTAAACTCATTATAAGTATAATCTTCACTATCAATGTCATAAGAAATAAACTGTGCTTCGATTTTTAGATTTTCCATAATTTCTTCAATTATGTCTCCAACGTTATCTACTGCTATATCACTTAAATATGGACCCACAAAATCCTCCACATAGGACTTTATATCATTCTTATCTTTACACATATCATTTGCATAAGCTTTAGCTGCCTTAATTTCATCTTCGTCAAAGTCATAAAAGAATCTAACCACTATAATGTTCTCCTTGGAATCAATTATTTCCACATCACCAAGGTCGTTGTCGTCTAAAATTTCTATTATAGCATCACTATCCATGAAAAATCCTCCTGAAAATAATTTGTAATTTTTAAAATAGCATAACTTATATAGTCTTTAAAAATTTATCAACAAAGTTATCTGCTCTTTTGAAATCTTCTTCACTTGGTACAAATTTAAACTTAAGAACATCTTCTAATACTTTGAATTTTAAAGATTTTAATCTTTCTGTAATCATAGGAACACCTTCACCGCTCCAACCATATGAGCCAAAAGCAGCAGCTGCCTTTCCTCTATTAGTTATAGCGCAAACAGTTGATAAAACATCCCAAACTGGTTTAACAGCATCTTGATTTATTGTAGGAGACCCCATTATAATGCCATTTGAACTTTCTATTAAGGATGTGATTTCACTTATTCTCATTGAAGTAATTTCATGAGCTTCAGCTTTTATTCCATTTTCATTAATTTTATCAGATATATATCTACCCATTTTTTCTGTATTTCCATAAGCTGAAATATAAAATATTTGAATATTTTTTTCTTTTGGTATACTTAATAAAGCCCACTGTTTATATAAACTAATATAAGTATCTACATCACCAATATGAACAGGACCATGGCTTGGAGCTACAATATCGATGCTTAAGTCATTTATTTTATTTAATCCCATAATTACAAATTTCTTAAAAGGTCCCATTATTACATCAAAATAGTATTTCATCTCTTGGAAATAATCACCAGTGCATTTATCACCAATTCCTCCCTCCGGGCAGAAATGGCAGCCTAGAACGTCACATGTAAATAAAACATTTGACTCTTCCGCATATGTAAACATTGTATCTGGCCAATGTAGGTTTGGTGCTTGTATAAATTTAAGTGTAGTTTTACCAAGGTTTAATTCATTTGGTATTGGTTCACTATTAAAATCTCTGTTAATTATATCCTTTATATATATATTTGCTGCTTTTGACGCAATAACTTTTGCCTCAGGGTACATTTTAATTAATTCCACAAGTGAGCCGCTATGATCCAATTCTGTATGCTGAACAATTATGTAATCAACTTTTCTTTCTCCTATGATACTTTTTATGTTTTCCTTAAATTCATCAAAATATCCATTCTTAACAGTATCTATTATGGCAACTTTATCATCATCTATTAAATATGAATTGTATGTAGTTCCTCTTTTTGTTTCCATAATAATATCAAATACTCTTAATTCTGGGTTCTTTACACCTACCCAGTATATATTATCTTTTATTTTTTCTACAGTCATGGCAAGTCCCTCCTTGATTTATGCGCTATATTATTTATATTTTAACATATAAAATAAAATATACACAAGTTAACTTAATTTTCTAAACAAATTATTTTATTAATGGAGATAGTTCCCCATTATAAAATACGTATTCATAATGTAATGCTCTGGTTAAGACAACATAAAGCAGCTTTTTATCTAATTCACTATCAGTATAATTATCATCATTACAATTAAAGATAACTGAACAGTCAAATTCTAAACCCTTAGTCATATATGATGGAATAATAATATTGTCTAAGGTTAGGGTTTTATCTGTACCTTTAATTAACACCCAGCTAAAATTACTATATTTTTTTAAATAATCCCTGATTTTTTTACATTCATTAAATGTTCTACCGATTATTGCTACACTTTTTTTCCCTTTACAATGGATATAATCTACTATCTTGTCAACTTCATTACAAAAATCTTTATTAGATTGGAACTCAAATACTGTTGGGCTTTCACCATGCCGCAATACAGGTACAGCTGGTTCTAGGTTATTATTTTGCTTTTTTAGAACTTTATTCGCAAAATTGATAATTTCTATTGTGGAACGATAACTTTGAGTTAATAAAGTATATTTACCTGCATTGTTAAATACATTTGTTAATATTTTATCCCAGTTATCAATACCCTTGTAAAAATATATACCTTGACCAATATCACCTACTATTGTAAAAGAATTATTAATTGCTATATCTTTAAGCACATAAATTTGAAAAAAACTATAATCTTGAGCCTCATCAATTACAATATGTTTATATTTATACTTTTCCGATACTCCCTCAATTTTCAACTTAATATATAGCATTGGAACTAAATCGTCACAATCAATGATACCATTGGACAAATCTTCATTTAGCTTTTCTCTCATGTATTCGGATAGATTTTCGGGTATTTCATTATTTGTAAGTTCATTAAACAGAACCTGGTTATTGAAAAAATCCTGATATAGTGTGGAGGTATTAATTTGAGACCATTTTTCAAAATATTCTTCGAAGCATTTTTTAGACATTTTTAATATATATGACTTTTTCTCATCTCTTTCATTATATATTTCAATTAACCTTTTTCTCATTTCAATTGTATCTTCATAGGTTTTCTTTACCCTGCTTATTTGGTACTCAAAAGTAAAATCTATTTTATCTAGAAGAGATGCTATTTTTTCATCTAATTTTAATTTAAAATACCTCTTTATTTCCATTTTTCTTGCATTAATGGGTAAATTAATTAAGTCTTTTACAAACAACCTTTTTATTTCTTTAATTTCAAATAATGTATAATCATCAACTTTTATGTCTTCAATGGTATCAGCATCATTTTTTTCTTTGTATCTGATATATCTATCCATAATAATTTTAAATGATTGGGATCCCTTAAATTTACTTGTATTTAAAATATATTTTCTTTCTTCCGAATTGTTACTTTCAAGAATGTTGGCTAACTTTGCATCCTTAGTATAAATTTTTGGCTTTATGCCTAAAATCTCACATGCCATATCTTCATATGTACTTTGCTTAACAGAATTTACACCTAAATCAGGCAAAACTTGTGAAATGTAGTCCAAGAATAATTTATTTGGAGCAATGACAAGTATATCCTCTCCACTGATCTTATCTTTAAATTTATAAAGCAGATAGGCCAATCTATGCAGGGCAACAGTGGTTTTACCAGATCCAGCAGATCCTTGAACAATTAAAGCACCATTTTTATCTGCTCTGATTATTTCATTTTGTTCTTTTTGAATTGTGGCAACAACGTCTTTTAACTTACTGCTTATACTTTCCTCTAAATTTATTTTTAAAAACTCATCAACCAATGCATTTTCACTATCTCCACCAGATTTTAAAATTATTTCATTTATTCCTTCATCAAATGCATCAACTAGTTTTGAATTTCTAACTAAAAATTTTCTTTTTAAATTAAGTTCACCGCTTACTACTCCTTTTGGAGCTTTATAATAGCAGTCTCCAAAAGTTCCACTGTAATATAAATCTGCAATGGGGGCTCTCCAATCTATTACTTTTTCATCTCCGTTTTCAATATCACCTAGTCCAAATTTACCAATATAGAAGGTTTCTTCTTCCCTTCTATACTCTCTAAAATCTATTCTGGCAAAGTATGGATTTGATTTTGCATCTATATACTTTTCATAGCTTTTATGGGTAATATTATATAATTTCTCCTTGGTTTCAAGTTCTTCACTATATCTGCCCTTACTCTGTTTCCTAAGTTCTTTAACATTATTTTGCAGCTCTAAATCTTCTCTTTCAATTTTTACAGCTTCCTTCCCAATCCATGTGACAGTATCAATAAATTGTTTTTCCTCAAGGTCAAATTTTTTTTCATCAATAGCCATCATTTCACCTCATTTATGACATGATAAATAATATATAACAAAACTTAATTTTAGTTTTTTTATATATTATTGTCAACTATTTTCCTTTATCTTTGGATGATTTTATATATTAATTTAAAGCTTATATCAATGCGGTAATTAAATTCAACATAAAAAAAAGATCTTCAACACTGAAGATCATTTAAAAGATTTTACTAAATCCAAATTTAAACTTTTATTTAATGCTTGTACTAATACCGCTGCAATAACTCCATCTGCAATATGGTGCAGTAAAGTTCCAGTTCCAACAACTACTAAAACCTTGTACATTGTGAAACCAAAAGGTATTACAGCTATAGCCTCTAATATAGCATGAATTGGTGCAGTTAAAATAACCACGGTTCTAAAGGAACTTCCCCTTTTAAGCATCAAAGCACCTGCTAAACCCACAAAGGTATGCATCAATGCTCTTGCAGCAACTACGGCTGGTGAAGAAATTAGGAAGCCTAATGCAGATCCCACACCAACCATTACAGCTGCTGCAGGTCCTAAGAACATAGATAGGAATAATGGCACATGTGCGGTCAAAGTTGCAGTAAATGGTCCTATTTGAATTCTTAAAAAGCCAAAAGCTAATGGGATAACAATTGCCAATGCAGTTAATAAAGCTGAATAAGTTAATTTTTTTATATCTTTCATTTTACATCCCTCCGTTACATCTGTATATACAGTAGTATATATTGTTAAACGTATTTTGTAAAGTATTTTTTTATATTTACTTGACCGTGGTAATAATTAGTTATATAATGGGTATACCCTATATAGGTATGGAGGTGTGCTATGATAACAGTAGAAGATAAGGCCTTGTTAAGTATAAAAAAGAAAGGCTGCAATTTAATAATAAAATCAGTTTCCCCTAAATCATGTGGCTGAGCAGGCGGCATAATTAAGGACCTCTGGATTGAGGTTATTAAAAATTTTAAAGATATATCTAATAATTATTATTCCTATCATTTTGATGAAATAAATATCTATGTTCATAAAAGCCTAAAAATAAGCGATGAAATTTATATTTATCAGAAGTATAACATTCCTATATTAGGACCAGTTTATGATGTAAAGGGAATTGAAATTTAATTATTTATATAAAAATAAACTCCTGTATTTCATGAGTTTATTTTTATAAAGGTTTATGAATCTTCTCTATAAACTTTTTTTGCCTTATCTATATATATAACACCGTTAAGATGATCAATTTCATGACAAAATGCCTTACAAAGTAATCCCTCTGCTGAGTATTCCACAATTTTTCCTTCTTCATTTAGACCTTGAACTATAACTTTTTTCGGCCTTTCAACAATTCCTTCAAAACCAGGATAACTTAAACACCCCTCAGTACTGTCTTCTTTTCCGTACTTTGCTATAATTTTGGGATTTATCAATAGAATTTGTTCAGTTTCATCCCTAAGGTTAATGTATATTACCCTTTTTAATACACCTATTTGTGGTGCAGCAAGGCCGATTCCTGTAGTTGAATATAAAGTGTCCTTTAAGTCCTCAGCTAACTGTAAAGTATCCTCATCAACACTATCAACTCTTCTGCTAATTCTTTTTAATATTTTATTTGGAACAATTAAAATATCTTTTACAGCCATAATTTTTCTCCTCCCATAGCTTTCATTTATCATCTTATTTTACATATATTTTTACTTTTTGTCTAATAATATTAATTGTAAATTCAACTTTACGAATTTACTTACACGCTTAGTTTCTCTAAATCTCATTTAACGTATTCCCCAAAAAACCCCTTATAAAAAACGCCTGCGGTTACTCGCAGGCATCTTTTTACATATTTTGTTTCTCTTCCATAATGCTTTTAACTTTCATTAATCTTGTCAGGCTGCCTCTTTCATTCTCATCAAGCTTCATTTGAATGTACTTAATAGTTTCTTGCAACTGAGGAATGGTCATATACTCAAGAGCATTTACTCTCCTTCGTGTTTTTTCAATTTCATCTGCCATAAGCTGACATGCATTTTCAATCTCTGCAAGTTTTAATAATTTTGGAAGTATATTATTTAGCTTTTCAATTGCGGCATCTAATTCTGAAGATGTAGTTGCAAATCCATAAGGAAAAATTGAACCAGTTTGTTCTTCAAGTTCCCTCTTAAAATTCATAACTGGAACATTTACACTCATTATATTTTTCTTTGAAACTTCTACTGAAATTTTCTCTTTTGGGTAAGCTATTGCCTCTTCTAAGAATTCAGGACACATTAATGCCCTTGCCATTAAAAAATCCTTTAGGGAAGCTGATAACTCTTCCTCAACATCCTTTCTTAATTGGTTATTTTCTTTAATTAAGTCAATGAACCTTCTCATTAATTCATCTTGCTTATCCTTTAATAGTTTGTGACCTCTTACTGCAGTTGACAGCCTTTTTTTCAGCTTGGTGAGTTCCATTCTTGTTGGATTAACATTTAATCTCATGTGGTTCACTCATCCTTTAAATTAATTATTTATTTTCGGAAGATACTTTTCCAAGTATTCATCCCTAATTCTTTTTAATTCACTCTTTGGAAGCAGTTTTAACAATTTCCAGCCTAAGTCTAGTGTTTCTTCAATTGTTCTGTTAGTATTGAAACCTTGAGACACATATTCTTTTTCAAACGCTTCTGCAAATTTAGCAAAAGCCTTATCGCTTTCTGACAATGCTGATTCGCCTAAAATAACGGCCAATTCCTTTGCCTGCTTTCCTTGAGCATAAGCTGAAAATAGCTGATTCATAGTATCTGCATGATCTTCTCTGGTTTTTCCTTTGCCGATGCCTTTATCTTTAAGTCTTGATAAAGATGGCAGCACATCTATTGGAGGCATAATTCCTTTTCTATATAGTTCTCTGCTTAATATTATCTGTCCTTCAGTTATATAACCTGTTAAATCTGGAATGGGATGTGTTTTATCATCCTCAGGCATAGTTAAAATTGGTATTTGAGTTATTGAGCCCTCTCTTCCTATAATTCTCCCAGCTCTTTCATAAATTGTGGAAAGGTCAGTATATAGATAACCTGGATACCCTCTTCTTCCTGGGACTTCCTTTCTGGCGGCGGATACCTCCCTTAATGCTTCACAGTAGTTTGTCAAATCAGTTAAAATGACTAGTACATGCATTCCCTTTTCAAAGGCAAGAAATTCCGCTGTAGTTAATGCCATTCTTGGGGTAGCTATTCTTTCAATGGCTGGATCATTTGCTAAATTCATAAATAAAACAGTTCTGTCAATTGCCCCAGTTTTGTTGAAGTCATCAATAAAAAATTGTGCTTCCTCAAAAGTGGTACCTATTGCAGCAAAAACAACAGCGAATTTACTATCAGAGTTTAAAACTTTTGCTTGCCTAGCAATTTGCGCAGCTAATTCAGCGTGAGGAAGTCCAGCCCCAGAAAAAACAGGCAGTTTTTGTCCTCTAACTAATGTATTTAGACCATCAATGGCAGAGATACCTGTTTGAATAAATTCAGAAGGATAATTTCTTGCAACCGGATTTATTGGGTTACCGTTAATATCAAGTCTTTTTTCAGGTATTATTTTGGGGCCTCCATCTTTAGGTCTTCCTAATCCATCAAATACTCTTCCTAACATATCTTCAGATACACCTAATTCCAATGGCTTTCCAAGAAATTTTGCCTTACTGCCTTTTAAGTTAATTCCTGATGAACCCTCAAATAACTGCACCATGGCCTTGTGTTCATTTATTTCAAGTACCCTTCCACGTCTAATGTCACCTGTTTGTATCTCAATCTCTACTAATTCATCGTATGTGACGCCTTCAACACCATCAACCATCATAAGCGGGCCTACAACTTCTCTCACAGTTCTATATTCTTTAAGCATTATTAAGACCTCCCTTACTAATAGTGGCATCTATAACTTCTTTTAATTCTTCATTTATTTCATCAATATTTACTATATTATCTTCAGATATATATTTAGCCCTTGCAATTTTATCCCTTATAGGTAAATTTATTAATTCTTTAAGATATACTCCTGCCTCAAGAGCTCTTGCAGCCTCTTCTCCAAATTTAATAACTAGTGACAGTATTTTGTGCTGTTTTTCTAATGATGAGTAAGTGTCTACTTCGTGAAAGGCATTTTGCTGTAAATAATCTTCACGAATAGATTTTGCAACTTCAAGCTTTAATCTATCTCCTTCGGAAAGAGCATCTATTCCAACTAATCGTACAATTTCCTGCAGACTGGATTCTTCCTGTAATAACGCCATAGCTTTTGTCCTAATTTCTGTCCAATTTTTTGAAACATTATTATTTAGCCAATCACCTATCTTATCTAAATATAAAGAATAAGAGTCAAGCCAATTAATTGCAGGAAAGTGTCTTCTATATGCAAGTTGTGAATCCAATCCCCAGAATACTTTAACTATTCTTAGGGTAGCTTGTGTTACTGGCTCTGATAAATCACCGCCAGGAGGAGAAACAGCTCCAATAGCTGTTAGTGATCCTATTCTACCATCACTTCCAAGACACTGTACTTTTCCTGCCCTTTCATAAAATTCTGCAGCTCTAGATCCAAGATAAGCAGGGTATCCTTCTTCTCCAGGCATTTCTTCTAGCCTACCAGACATTTCTCTTAAAGCCTCAGCCCATCTTGAAGTTGAATCGGCCATTAATGCAACTGAATATCCCATATCTCTAAAATATTCTGCTATTGTAATTCCTGTATATATGGAAGCTTCTCTTGCTGCAACAGGCATATTTGATGTATTTGCTATAAGGACGGTTCTCTTCATCAAAGGTTCCCCAGTTTTAGGATCTTTAAGTTGTGGGAATTCATTAAGTACGTCTGTCATTTCATTTCCACGTTCTCCACAACCTATGTAAACTACAATTTGTGCATCTGCCCACTTTGCAAGCTGATGCTGAACAACTGTTTTACCGCTCCCAAATGGACCTGGAACACAAGCCGTTCCCCCTTTAGTAACAGGGAAAAATGTGTCGATAACTCTTTGTCCAGTTACCATAGGCTCCACTGGATTTAGTTTTTTTGAGTATGGTCTTCCCTTTCTTACAGGCCATTTCTGCATAAGGGTTATGCTTTTAGTACCATTACCAGTGTCTACTTCACAAATTACATTTTCAATGGTGTATTCCCCATTTTCAATGGATAATATTTCGCCGTTAATGCCACTTGGTACTATTATTTTGTGTTGAACAATAGATGTTTCTTCTATTGTACCAATAATATCGCCGGGAATAACATGATCGCCAATAGATTTACAAGCAGTGAATTGCCACTTTTTATCTCTGCTTAATGATGGTACCTCTACTCCTTTTGTTATAAAATCACCTGTTTTAGCTTTAATTTCTGATAATGGTCTCTGAATTCCGTCGAATATTGATTCAATAAGTCCTGGCCCTAACTCTACACTTAATGGTTCTCCTGTGGTTATAACCGGTGCACCAGGTCCCAAACCAGAAGTTTCCTCATATACCTGAATTGAAGCCTTATCCCCCCTCATTTCGATTATTTCACCAATGAGATGTTTTTCTCCAACTCTAACCACATCATATATATTAGCTTCATCCATACCTTCAGCTACAACTAAAGGCCCGGATACTTTTACTACTCTTCCAGTGTTCAAGCTTTCTTACCTGCCTTTCTATAGTATATTTACACCTACTGCTTTTTCAACATTATCCTTTATTCTCTGCATTCCAATATTTAAACTGCCTTGATTACTTGGAATTAGGATTATTGCAGGAAGTGTTTCTCTATTATATCTTTCAATGGTTTCATTAATTTCTTTAGCTACTTGTTCTGTAATAAATATTACTGCATATCTTTCCTTTGCCATTTTATCAACAGTAACTTTTGCTTCTACGCAATCAGCCACATCATATACATCAATACCAGTTGATTTAAAAGCCAGCACAGAATCTTTATCCCCAACAACTCCTATCCTATACATATACTTCACGCAGCCTTTCCCTAATAACATTGGGGGAAACTTTATTTATTTTACCTACCATAATTATTCTAATAGTTTTTATCTCGTTTTCCTTTCCAAAAATATATGCCAAAATTGGTTCCGGCCCAAAACTTATATATCTGGAGCTTTTTAAATAATCCATTGTGTAGTTATCACATAACTTTTCAAATTTATTAAGTTTTTTATCTTTGATATATTCCTCTAAACCCATTCTTAAAATATTTCCATAATCAGTAAACATCAGCTTGTTTATAATAGTTTCAATACTTTCATTTAAGCAGTTTAGTAATATATCTTTATCAACCTTGCCTCCAGCTATTAAAACTGAGTTTAAAAATTCTCTGCTTCTATTTTGATTTTTAATTCTTAACAGTGCCTTAATATTTGTTAAATCAATATTTAATTTTACAAAGTTTTTTACAAAAGATTCATCAAATGTTTCTGCTTTGGCCAATATATGTTTAAACATATAGTTATCAATGATTATATCTATTGCTTGAGGATCTTTAGTAATTAAAAATTCACTATTGGCACTCTGAATGGCTTCAGCCATTATTTTAGGAATGTCACTATAATTATCCTTTAGTATGGATAATTTAATTTTTTCGGTATAATCAGGCTTCACTTTAATTAATAAATAATTGTAGTCTTTATTTAATGCTTTTCCCTTTAGTAATGTTTTGATATTATGATAATCATATTTTAATTCCATAATGTCCACCAAAGCTTTATTTGGTACTACATTGTATAATAAATCATACAATTTTTTTAATTCATTAGATAAAATGGTTTCGTAATCCTGCACATTTTTAATGTTTTGCATTTGGTTAGCATATTCAGTTTCTTGAAGAATTTTTAATGCCTCCTCAGGAGATGAACTTTCAATCATTCTATTTAACATTGATTCATCAAAAAGCTTAGTTTCAATTGCCCTGATTCTTGAAACAGCTTGAGCATATTTTTCATTTCCCATGTGTAGCTATGCCTCCTTAATGAAATAAAGCTTCTACTATCTTACCTTCAAGTTCATCATTATAGTACTCAAGCAGAGATTTGTAAGTGCAATTTATTTCAACACCATTTTTCATAAGAATAAAGCCGCCATCTATATTTCTATTATTTGAGCCTATTTTTAGTTCACCTTTTTTATTATTTTTTATCAATAAATTATTTAGTCCTTTTATAAAGTCTTCAGAAACAACTGTCTGTCTTTTCTTTTCAACATATATTTCTTCATTCCCCTGGATATCCAAACCCAATATATAACTTTTTACAAATTCTTTATATTCATTATCTGTCATATGATATAAGTTTTCTAATGCTGTGCTGAATACCTTAGTAATTAATTCTTGCTTTGCTTCTAATACATCATTTCTAACTTTTAGTTTTATGTTGGAAATAGCTCGTTCTTCTTTATTTACAGCATCAATATGTGCCTGCTGTAATATTTTATTTTTTTCTATTTCTCCTCTTTCTTTCCAGGTTTCAATAATCTTTGTTTCTTCATTTTTACTTTCTGAAATAATTTCATTTGCCATATTTTCTGCATCTTCTATAATTTTTGAGGTTAAATTATTTAAATTAGACACGGAAGAATCCTCCCTTACATTTATTAAAAATATAAATTACAGCTTTATTCCAACCACCATTATTATTGATGTAACAAGAGCTATAACTGCATATGTTTCTACCATTGCAGCAAAAAGAACTGCTTTGAACATGTGCTCCGGTCTTTTTGCTAATATAGATATTCCTGCTGCGGCTGTTTTACCCTGGGAAATAGCTGATTTCCATCCTACCAATGCTACTGGCAATGAGGCTAAAAATATAAAAAATCCCGTGGAAAATGGAATATCTTTTGCAGTGCCTCCTAAGGATCCTATTTTATTTAAAATAATTAATGTAGTAACAAATCCATAAAATCCCTGAGTACCTGGTATAACTTGGAGTATAAGAGTTTGGCCAAATTTATCAGGGTCTTCTGTTATTAATCCGGAAGCTGCTTCACCAACTATTCCAACACCTCTGGCAGAACCAATTCCAGGAAGAGCCGTAGCTAGCGCCGCACCTAATAGTGCAAATAACAGTCCTCCATTTTGATTTAAAAATTCTAAAAATGTTTTATATGTCATAATAAAATCCTCCTTATTCTTTTATAATGTTAATGTATTTATTGTTGCTTTTATATGGAGAGAAGGCTATTCCCCCGCCACTGTAAAATTTTCCAAAGAACTCTAAGTACTGTAATCTGCATGCATGGACATAAGCTCCCAGTGCGTTTATTGCTAAATTAAAAATATGCCCGCACAAAAATATTATTATTCCAATTACCCATGCAGCAATACCATTTCCTAATAGCTTAATCATAAGGTTAAAGGATGATCCAATTAATCCAGTAGCTAGGCCTAATGCTAGTAATCTGGAGTATGATAGAATATCACCCATATAACCAGTAATTCCATATAATCCAAATAATCCACCTGCAATTTTTCCAACAATACTTTTATTAGATCTTCCTTGAGTTGCAACTAAACCTACAGCACCTATAATAGCCAAATACTTACCAATAGATGCCAGAATACTTATGCCAATTGCTGTACCTGATAAAATAAGAATTGCGCCTGTTATGGTGAAATACCAAAAGCCTGTATCAAATAATGCATCTAAAACATGATTAGACTTAATTAATATATAGGCTTTAATACCAAGTCCTGTGTAGATATGAATAATGCCCATTATTCCGGCTATTAATAAAACAGACATTGGCTGTAAAGATGGGTCTATCCATAAAGGAGTTATGCCTTTAGGAGAAAATAGTGTAGGTGCATCTCCAAAATAGCTTCCATAAATTATACCCCAAAACATAGTTGATATACTTATACTAAAAAATAATCTCATAAATTTTTTGGCGACTTTTTCTAGAGGCAAAAGTTTTAAAGCTAATAGGGAAGCAATAAATATTACCAAACCATATCCAAAATCCGACAGCATCATTCCAAAAAAAATAAAGAAAAATGGTGCAAGTATTGGTGTGGGGTCAACCTCTGTATATGATGGTAAACTATACATGGCAGTTATTAATTCAAATGGTTCTACAAATTTGTTATTTTTCAATAGTATTGGTACATTATCATCTTCTTTTGCATCACTAAATTCAACATAATACGATTTGTCCAATAATCTATTTAAAATATCCTGGAATTTATCCATATTTAATTCGGGGATCCAGCCTTCCATGGCAATAACTTTTTCTGTTTTTAAAAAGTTATTACAAATGGTGAATTTATTCAATTGAAAATCATAATAATCATAAATATACTTAAGTTTTTCAACAGAAGATGCAAATTTCTTAATTTCTAACTCCAAATTTTCTTTTTCTAGCTCTAGTTCTTTAAGCTTATTATTATAATTATTGATTAACTCTCCAATATTTTCATGGTATTTAAGATTGACTATGCTGAATCCAAAATTTTTTAACTCATTTTCCAATTGAATAGATATACTATTATGAAAAATAATAAATAAGTTAAATCCATCTTTGTTTTCATATAATTCTTCAATATATAGTCTGTCATAGTTATTGGATAGTGTGTTTTTAAATTCATCATATGAATTTTTTGCTATAACTCCGAATAAATATTTACATGTCTTTATTGCTTTTAAGTCATGGAAAGAAGCATTAAAATTTTTCCATGGTGATAAATTATTAAGTTCTCCATTTATTGAGGTAATTTCATTCTTAATGTTATTTATTTGGTCTTCTAAAGATTTAAGGCGATTATAAGTATTTTGCCAATTTGAGCTTTCCACTATCTTTCCTAAATCATGAATTTTGCAGCTTTGCTTTTCTTTTGTCAGGGCTTTTAAACCTTTATCTTTTTTTAAATGTAAACTTATGAAGTCTATTGAAAATTTAACTTTAGCTTTTTCATCTTCAAATTCTGATATAGATTTATCTTCACTATCAGCTTTTAAGTAGTGGTAATTATTTTCTTTTTGCAACTGAATGTTAGTAAATTGAACACCCTCAAATTTTTGCAGTTCTTCAAGTAATGCTTCTTTTAGTGATTCAAAGGTAAATAAATTAAACTTTTTCATTTTAACTATTGCCATTCTTATTCACTATCCTTTCAATCACTATATTTACAGCTGTATTAAATCTTTCCTGAGGGATATTTGTTATTTCACTAACTTTTTCCTTGCCATCATTTAATATTGGTATTGACCTTATGTCTACGCTTTTTTCTGCTTCCTGCAAAATCATATTATATTCATTTTGAGCAGACTCAATAACTTTTTTATATTCTATTTCCATTTCCATGGAAGTAGATTTAATTAATTCTCTACTTTTTGCTTTTGCTTTAGAAATTATTTCTTCTCCTTGTATCTCAGCTTTTTTTATTTCCTCAATAGCTTCTAGTGCCAAAATATCACCCCCTTAAGTTAAAGTGTAATATATAATGGTTAATACGGTATATAATACCATATTAACCATTATACTACAATTAATATATAAATTTCAATTGATTTCAAAATTATAAATTTCAAAATTATAAATTTCAAAATTATATTATAATTTTAATTCAACAAATTCACCGTTGTTTCTAAAAATAAAATAACTGTCTTTTACCTGAAGTTTTCCAGTTTCAATGAAGTAATTTATATCTACAAAAAATTTTTCTATAAAATCTGTCTTTTCTAATACCAAACCTTGTTTTTCAATTTCTTTTATAACTTCTTTCTCTTGTTTTTTGCTAAGGTTTTCACTGAAATATTCTGGCATCCATTTTTTCTTGTTATACAATAAAAAATCAAACTTTACCAATTCACCTACATATAAGGTATTATCCTTAAATATTTTTTCATTAAATTCTATAAAAATTTTATAGTAATCACTGGAAGTTATATTTCTATCAAAATATCCCTTATCATTAAAAAAAACAGATAACGCAAAGTAAAAGTCAAAGGGTTTATCATATTTGGAACTGAAATATTTTAGTATATTTTTGAATTTGCCACTGTTATAATATTTGTCAACCATTGCTTCTACCTTTTTTAACATTATTAACTCTGAATAACTTAAATCATTACTCTTTAATATTTCATATGGCGGATATGGTGAATATACTATTCCCCATTTTGATGCATCATCTTCCATTAAGGATCCTTTTAGCACCTTTAAGAATCCTAATTGAATTTCCTCGGGAGATATGCTGTAAACATCATTAAATGAAACTCTAAATGACTCTAAGTCTTCTCCGGGCAAACCTGCAATCAGATCTAAATGCTGTTTAATGTTTTTGAGGTTTTCCAGTTCAACTACTTTTTCTTTTATCTGAGCAAACTTTACATATCTATTTATATTTTTTAAAATATTATCATTTGTGGTTTGAACTCCAACTTCAAATTGAAATCTACCCTTTGGAGCTAATGATAATAATTCAATTTCATCATTAGTAAATAAGTCCGCAGATATTTCAAAGTGAAAACATGTGTCAGTTTTCACATTAATTAAAAATTTCCATATTTCATATGCAAACTCATGATTACAATTAAATGTTCTGTCTACAAATTTAATCAACGACACTTTTTTATTTATTAAAAACATTAGATCCTTTTTAACTCTTTCTATGGATAAAAATCTAACTCCATGAACTGTTGAGGATAAGCAGTAAATACAATTAAATGGACATCCCCTAGAGGCCTCATAATAAACAATTTTATTATTAAGATCTTCTATTGAATCATATGGAAATTCTATTTGATTAATTTCCATCAGCCCTCTTTTGCCCCCATAAAAAATCTCATCTTGATGCTTAGTATATAAGCCTTTTATGTTCATTAAATTATTTAGTAAATCTGTACTGTTTGAATTATTAAATGAAATTAAACTGCTAATAAATTCAAAGTACGTTTCTTCACCTTCGCCTTCTATAAGAAAATCTGCCGAGCTTTCTTTTAAGAATTTTTCACAGTGATATGATACTTCTGGTCCACCATACAATATCTTAATATTACTATCTATAAGCTTAATCAGATTAGAAAGTGATAAAACATACTCCTTATTCCAAATATAACAAGAAAAAGCCACAATATCTGGACTCTGTTCTATAATATGCTGCAGTATTTTTTCTCTTCTATCGTTTATGGTAAACTCATTTATTCTGCATTGGTATTGTAATTCCTCAGTATACTTTTTTAAATATCTAACAGCTAAGTTACTATGTATAAATTTCGAGTTAATTGCCACTAATAGTACTTTCATTATTTTCTTCCTTTCGTGTGTTTATTTTTTCTGCTTTTATATAATAAATTTCATTTGAACTTTGACAATCTATAATATTAAACTTATTTTTTAATAATTGAACTATATTTTCATATGAATTATTTGAAAGTAAATTATAATTATTTAATTTAAGTTTTTTAATCTCACCTTTTGGCATGGCAATCTTTAGAGTGCCTTTAAATAGTTTCCCAAAACCTTTGTTTATATCCCAAATATAAAGATTTCCACCATTTTTTAAATATTTTGAAATTTCATTTAGGATATGTTTTTTTCTATTATTAAAAGTAATTCCATTAATTGCAAAAAATAATATGCAGCTATCATAAAAATTTTCTTCTATATTATTTTTATTCTGTTGACCATTTATATAGTCTACATTGATTTTATCATCATAGTTTTTAATAATATTATATATTATACCATAATTATCAAGTCCGATATCCAGGATATTCCCTTTAAAAATCTCTTTTTCAAAATTAATAAATATATCATGATTTCCCCAAGGGAGAAACTGTTTTACCATAATAACACCTCTTTTTACATAAATTCATTTAGTAAATCACTAATTTTTAATAATTAAATATAATTACTGTATTCTATAAAAAAAAATAAATCCCTCCAAAAATGGATGGATTTAACATTATATTTAGTTATAATAGTTCTTTATTTTTCTCATAGAAGTCTATTAAAAACCCACTGGTAGTAATTTGAGCCTCTTTGAGAATCACTGTGGCCATTTTGCTATATCTTTCATTTAAATTTAAAATAGAGCTATATTTATGGTAAACATTGTTTGCCATAAGTGCATTATTTTTTATGTAATCTTCTATGCTAGCATATCGTAATGCGCCTCTTTCAGTAATAAATGAGTAATCAGTTAAAAGTCTGCTTATTATCCACAATTCAAATTTTCTATGACTTTTTAATAATTTATTATTAACGTGTTGCGGAACAGTAACATCTTGAATTAAATGGCAGGCTGCACCTAGATAAAATAAACCTTTATTAATATCCCCTGCCTTTAAAAAGTTTACAGACTTATTATAGTACTTTTTACATTCAGTCATTGCATCTGAAAATCCATAGAGCCCTTTCCCTAGGCTAAAATGATAAAAATGATTTGAACTTTTAAAATCCTGATCTGCCCAGGTAACTCCATCATTTAAAGAATTTATATGCTTTTTATAAAATTCATATTCTTCTTTATATCCATCGTTCTTCAGTATTTCTATAGCCTGGATAATTATAAATTTATGAACAGTACAATAAGTTTTTAAAATTTTCTTCTTTAATGGATTAACAGCAAACATGATACCTTTCAGTGCCTTTCCATAAGTATTCTCAATTCCCATTCTCATCTGTGTCTCCTCTAACTATTTTTTTTTCTTTATTGGAATTACAACTAATAGTATCCCCAAAATTGATATTATAAGTATAAAAGTTAAAATATTAATATTATTGTATAAAAAAATATGATTTTCCTTTGTAAGCTTATACATTACTCCATTGGAACATAAAATTATCATTTTATCTTTCATGAATTTCATATTTACCAATTGAGAACTTTTTAAATTAATTTTTCCTATGGTTGTTCCAAGCTTATTTAATGAAATTATTTTGTTTTCATTTTTGTCATAAAAATATTTTGCATCTTTGTCACCTAAGACATTAAATTTGTCAATACAAAGTTCTTTAAGAGAAGAAATACCATCATTTTGGTATATTGGAGCTGGAGGATTATTACTAGGGTGAATAGCTAATATAAATGAAAGACTTTTCCCATTTTTATCCTTAAATTTTGGACTGGTTATAGGATCTCCTCCGCTAAAATCTGGGAATCCATACCAAACATCCTTTTTTATTTCATAAATATAGTCATTATCACCAATAACAGGTCTAAGCCCCCTATTTTCCATTCCTGTTACTATAGAATAAATTTTACCGCTGCTGTCAATATCAAGACCTTGAAAATCTCTTATACCCCATGCGTAAGTTTCTGCTTCACCATTTTTTAAATTATATGATACAAGAGAACTGTTTCCAGGAAAATGTGAGGGAATAACTTGGCCTTGAACGCTTTTTGAATTATATGGAACAAAAGCACCTGTTTTATTATTATTAAAATTGATTCCTTTAAGCACTATTTCCTTAGGGCTTAGGTCATAATAAAAAGAGTAGTTGCTTAACCATTTGTTATCTTCTCCAACAACACCAGAATTGGTTACACTTCCTATAGAAAGAAATAAATAATCATTATAAATTTTTATTATACTTTTATTATAATCACCATAATTAGGTATTGAACCTAATATTTCAGAGTTATTTTTCTTATTTAAATCATAACAGTATAATCTAGTATTACCACAATAATACAATTTATTTTTATAATATTCAATACTTGAAATGTTGACATTATCGACTTTAATAAGAGTATAACTGATCCCGTTATTTGAAATAATATCGATTCTATTATTATAAGCAATATACAGGTTGCCTTTATCATCTTCTGTAAAATCAGCAGCATCCCTTAACCCCTTTTGAACTACATTCCAGTGTATATTTTTATCATGTACAATGAGATCATTATTATTAGTTATGAAATTTATTTTAACTACTAAAGTCAATATCACTATAAATAAAGATATAATGATATATTTAACTATCCTTTTCATTTTCCCTCCAAAATAAATTTATCATATAATTAAATATATAATTATTTTTTGTTTTTTATGAGGAAAATTGTTTCCTTTAGCTTTCTCTAGTCAAAATTATATGCTCCTTCTCTACATTTAATAAGGCATTAAACACATATTGTATATTCACATCGTTGATTTTGTTAATATACCTGCTATAAAATTCAACAGCATGAAGCTCCCTTTTACTAGCCATTTCCATAAGTAATGCATCTGAATTATACTTTTCATAATTCATTTCCTTTAAAACTGGAGTTATTTTAAATCCGCCAAGTTTCATATGTATGCGGGAATGCATATATTCAATTCTTGATAATTGTTCAAATAGTGACTTGATTTTCTGGTCTTTAGCTAATATAGAAGCTTTTTTATAAAAATCACCATTAAATATTTCTAATTTCACTGCTTTATCTAATATATTACTTGCTGTATCATCGCTATTTAATGCTTTAACCATATTAAATCCATGAACTTTTAAATATTTATTTGATACACCGCAAAATGGACAAGATAAAACAATATGTTGAGAATTATTTTGAAGCAAAGCATTCTTGTTAAAATCATAGTTATTTAAGTTTATTTCCATACCGCAAATTTCACAGTATAAATTTTGCATTGAGTACTCCCCCTTTGTATATGTGCTTAAATTATACCACATCTTTTAAAATATATAATTACCCTGTATAAACTATCAAATACATTATTCATTTACAAATTGGCCATGAATATAATATTGAAAGCACACATAATTATAATATTAGATTTTGAATTTATAACTAGTGCCTTAACTCTTAAGTAGTACAAAAATGAATTTTGGAAAACTATAGTTTGTCAACCAATATATACAGCTAAAATCTATCACCTATAAATGATAA
>JAQSXU010000326.1 GCA_029256485.1 Clostridiaceae bacterium | reverse complement strand
TGGAGAAAAAATTGGAGAAGGTGAATTTCTTCAAGAAGAAGATGGACAAAATGTTATTCATACTTATTATGATATTAATGAAGCTGAAGTACATTTTAAAGGTATGAACATACTGATGAAAGAAAATAGAATTTTAGAGAGAATATTTGAAGGTGAAAAAATAAAACAAGGATATATAGATTATATAGTTCAAAAAAGTGAGTAATGATAAAAGCATTGACATTAATTTTAAAAATAAGTATTATTTAAATATAGACCAGTCACTATAATTTTATTTGAAAGGTATAATAATATGAATAGTAAAGTCAATACAAAGGAAAAATTCATAGAAACTGCATCAAGGTTATTTGAAATAAAAGGATATAATGCAACGGGTTTAAATGAAATACTAGCAGAAAGTGGAGCTCCCAAAGGTTCATTATATTATCATTTTCCAAAGGGAAAAGAACAACTTGCTTTAGAAGCTATAAATTTAGCTGGCCAAAAAATAAAGCTAAACTTACAGAGAAATTTAGAAAGTATTGAAAATCCAATTGAAGCAATAGTAACCAATATAGAGCGTTTAGCAGATGTGATTGATACTGAAGAAAAAACTAGAGATATGTCTATTAGTTTATTAGCATTGGAAACATATTTAACAAATGAGGTTTTGAGAAAGGCTTGTGAGGATATTTTTAGCTCATTGGAAGCAGTATATGCTGAAAAATTAATTAAAGCAGGAGTAGAAAAAAATAAAGCCTATGAATTTGGTTCTGTAATTGGAGCAATTACAGAGGGTGGCATTACTATATCATTGACACGGAAGAATGGAAATCTACTTAGGTCTATAGCAAAACAAATACCTAGCATAGTAAAATTGAGTGAATAAACCATAAGATGATAATTAAATTTTTAAATATACAGATTCCAATTAATTGATAATTGGAACATATATATCTATTTTAGAAGTTTTGGTTAAAGTATTAACTAATTTTGAAATAGATATATTTTTTAAAAAATAATTATATAGACTGGTCTAATGAAGAGGAGGAATAAAAAATTAATGGAAGCAATTCAAACAGCAAAATCTACAACAAAAATTAATACAAAAGCAATAATAGGGATACTAGTATTTAGTGCATTTATAGCAACCTTTAATGAAACAATATTAAATGTTGCACTATCTCCACTTATGAAGGAAATGAGTATAACAGCAGGAACTATTCAATGGTTAATTACAGGTTATATGATAGTTACATCAGTCATGGTACCAGTTACTGCATTTTTGATTCAATCTTTTGAAACAAAGCAATTATACTTGGGAGCCATGGCATTACTTTTAATTGGAACAATCAGTGCAGCATGTTCAGGGTCTTTTGGAATGTTGCTATTTTCAAGAATGTTACAAGCATCTGGGACAGGAATGATGATTCCACTTATGATGAATGTTGTATTAATAGTTGCACCTAAAGAAAGTCGTGGATCTTCAATGGCAGCATGTGTTTGTGCCATTTCACTTGGACCAGCCTTTGGACCAACTATATCTGGGATTGTACTACAATTTTTCAGTTGGCATATACTATTTGTAATGTTAATTCCATTTATAGTGGTGGCTATGATTTTAGGATGTATTTATTTAGTTAATGTATCGAGTCTCACAAAACCTAAGATTGATATTATATCAATTATATTATCAACTATAGGAATTGGTGGCGTTATATATGGGATAAGTAGTTTTAGTGGAGAAGGAAATATGATGTTAACAAGTCTAATATTTATTGTTGGATTATTAGCATTATTAATATTTGGTAAACGACAATTATCATTAAAAGAACCAATGCTTGAAATACGTACATTTAAATATCCAATATTTTCAGTTGGAGTAGTACTTGTTATGATTTCTATGATGACAATGTTCACTATGAACGTAATGTTACCTATGTTTTTGCAAGGGGCACTTAAGACAACAACTTTTGTGGCAGCATTAGTATTACTTCCAGCATCACTTGCAAATGGATTTGTAACTCCAATTGGAGGTAAAATATATGATAAAGTTGGAGTTAAAGTATTGATACCAGTGGGATTTGCTATAATTTTAATTGCATTGTTTATATTAGGACAATCTACTAGTGATACGTCTATAATACAAGTTGCTATTTCATATATAGTAGTTTGCATAGGAGTTGGGATTACAATGTCTCCATCTCAAACAAATTCTTTTACTCAATTACCAGCAGAAGCATATCCTCATGGTGTAGCTATAGTAAATACATTTCAACAAATATCTGCAGCAATTGGTTCGTCATTATTTGTTGGTATAATGTCAGCTTCACAATTAAGGGCAATAGGTAATTCGGTTTCAGAGCAGATGGCAGTGGCATATGGGTTTAAAGTAGCAACCTTAGTTGCAGTAGGATTTGTTTTTGTAGGTCTATGCTTATCTTTTGCTTTAAGATTAGGAAGAAAAGCAAAAAGTTAAATTATATCTGTAGCAACAAAAATGGATTTTAAGATTTTTTGAAATGAACAATACCACAAAAAGAAAAATATATTTGTTAAGAAATCAACCTCATACTTATTTATGGTATGAGGTTGGTTTGTTAAATACATTTAATATTAAAAATCAATAAAATGATAAAAAAGAATTATTTGACAAAAGTTTGATATCAAACTATAATTTAAAATGTAGAGAAACAATAATAAATATAATTATTATGTGAAGAATTGTATTTAAACAATTTTTCGCAAATCATTGTCAATGTGCACAAAGACAATTACTGAATAAGGTTTTAAAATACTTTAACAAATTAAGCATGATTCTAACTGAATAGTTTGATATAAAACTATATGCTGAACACTACTAATATGATATATGGGAAGAGGTTTTAAAATGGAAAAAGTAAAAATATATAGAAATACTGTTAAGTTAAGCAATATTGAAATGTTTTATTTAGATACTAAAATTGAAGCTCCAGTTATAGTTTGCCTTCATGGAATGTATGGAAGAGGAGAAACCTGGGATGGATTTATTAATCATTATGGAAAAAAATATAGAATTATTGCTCCAGATCAGAGAGGTCATGGCTTAAGCAGCAAACCCGAATCTGGATATACT
>JAQSXU010000325.1 GCA_029256485.1 Clostridiaceae bacterium | reverse complement strand
ATTATAAAGAATATGAAAAAGCTGAATCAAAAGAGATGGGAAGATTTTTTGAACCAGATGAGATAATAATAAATCCCTTTGGACTGAAAATAATAAAAATACTCAATAAAAAAAGAAGTGTAGAGTTATGGAATATATCCTATAGGAGAGAACATGGGGAATGGAATATTGATTTTAAAAAAGAGTTTAAATTACCTTTTGTAAATTTATTTGAAAAGGGGACAATATCTAATACTTTAATCAGAAATACAGATAAATTTACTAGCGGAACATATACCTTTAAAATTTCTTTAGATAGGAGTACTTGGTGTAAAATAAAACTTTCAGGCGATCATACTCTTGAGGATTTATATAATTCTATTCAAGAAGCCTTTGATTTTGATAATGATCATATGTACTCATTTTTTATGGACGGAAAGGCATGGTCAAATAATAAATTTACATGTCCTTATGATGAGGAAGGCCCCTATGTGGATGAGGTTAAAATTGGAAAATTAAATTTATACAAAAAGCAGGAGTTTTTATATATTTTTGACTATGGTGATGACTGGAGATTTAACGTTAAAGTTTTTAAGATTGATGAAAAAGATAAAGTTGCGATGTTAAAACCACAAATTGTTGAAAGTAAAGGAAAAGTTGAGCAGTATCCGGATTTTGATGATGAGTGGTAGTAGGAATATTGAAAGAAATTTAACCTGACTAACTTGGCGTAAGTCTCCCACGAACTCTGTGAAAGCGATTCACACAAAATCAAAAAAAAGATTTTGGTTCTTTGCTTGCACTCTGTAAAAGCGGCCAAAAACAAAATAAATTTTGTTTTGTCTGCTTTTACAAAGTGGGAGTTCGACGCCAAGTAAGCCATGCATTTGCAGTTCTAAAATTCAGATGGGGTAAAAGAATCCCCGCCTGAATTAAGAACTTGCTTCAAATAGATGAAGCAGTGAGTATACTTAAGGGAATGGTTAGTTTTCATATAATATATTAATGTTATAATAAGTATTATAAAACTGGACTACGAAAGGAATCAAAACTGTTGAAAGTGGTGAGGTATATGAAAAAAATCCCTATAGGTATAAGTGACTTTAGAGAAATCATTGAGAATAACTATTATTTTGTAGATAAGAGTTTATTAATTAAAGAAATTATAGAAGATGATTCCAAGGTTATATTAATACCAAGACCAAGGAGATTTGGTAAAACACTTAATATGACTATGCTTAAATATTTTTTTCAAATGCCAGAAGAAAATATAAGCTTATTTAAGGATTTAGGAATAAGTAAATATGAAAATATAACTAAGCTTCAGGGAAGTTATCCAGTTATTTATATTACCTTTAAAGATATGAAACATTCTAATTTTAACAATTGTATAGAAGCTATGAGCTTTTTAATGGCAAGTGTTTTCCAAGAGTTTAAGGATAATGTCTATTTTAAGTGTACCAGAGAAGAAAAACAATACTTCACCAAAATACTAGCTAGAAAGTGCAGCTTAGTAGAAATAGAAATGTCCTTTAAAGTTTTAATAGAACTTATACATAAGTATATAGGGAAAAAGTCTATACTTCTAATGGATGAGTATGATGTGCCTATTCAAGAAGCTCATTTAAAAGGTTATTATTCAGAATTCATAGGGTTTATGAGGAATTTCTTAAGTGGGGCATTAAAAGATAATAATAATATGGAAAAAGCAGTTATGACAGGAATTCTGAGAGTTGCAAAGGAAAGTATATTCTCAGGACTTAATAATATAAAAGTGTATAGCTTAATAAATAGTAAATACAAAGAATATTTTGGATTTACAGAAAATGAAGTTAAAAAGTTATTAGAATACTACAATATAAAAACTGAGCTAGAAAATATTAAATTTTGGTATAACGGATATAATTTTGCAGGAGAAGTTATTTATAATCCATGGAGTATTCTAAATTATATAAAAGATATTGATAGAGGACTTATATGTCATTGGATAAATACTAGTTCTAATGATTTAATAAGAGATATTTTAGGAAAATCAGATAATAAGGTAAAAGTTGAGTTTGAGTCTTTAATAGAAGGAAAGGCTTTGGAAAAAAGAATAAATGAAAACATAGTTATGGAAGAGGTAGATACAAACGCTGAAAATGTATGGAGTTTTCTTCTATTTACTGGATACTTAAAAGTTAATGATATCAAAAATATAGATGGTGATATTATTGGTACTCTTTCTATTCCCAATAAAGAGGTTAGCATTTTATTTAAAAATATAATTCTAGAATGGTTTAATAAATCAGATATAAATGAAGATTTTAATGATATGCTAAAAGCTTTAATAAGTGGAGATATAGAGACATTTGATATTATGTTTTCAAATACAATATACAGGACATTGAGTTATTTTGATGTAGCAGGTGAGAGTGAAAAGTTTTATCATGCCTTTGTACTTGGTATGTTAGTAGCTTTAGAAAATACCCATTATATAAGATCAAATCGAGAAAGTGGATATGGGCGATATGATGTTATGATTATACCTAAGGACAAAAATGCTCTAGGTATAATTATAGAGTTTAAAAAGGTAAATAAAAGAAGAAAAGAGACCTTGAAAGATGCAGTAAATACAGCTTTAAAACAAATAGAAGAGAAAAAATATAATTTAGAAATGAGAGCATTAGGAGTAAATAACATTTTAGAAATAGGTATTGCTTTTGAAGACAAAGAAGTTTTTATGAAGGAAAGAAAATGTTGATATAATTTGGGAATGTACATGGATTTGGATAAATGGAATCTATGTATGTTCCCTTTTAAAATTTCTATTTCCATCATGAATATCCTTTTTTCAAAATTTCTTACTTACTAAATATATAAATTTTAAAACCTTTTTACTGTTTCAATCGTATTAGTAATGAAAGGGGCAATGAGATGGGAAATTCTTTTGTGCGCACAAATAAAGAAGTATCAGAAATATATAATAGACATGTAGATACTGTTTACAGGGTATGTATTTTATATATGAAAAATCAGCATGACACCGAAGATATGGTACAAAATACTTTCATAAGGCTTATGAGGGATAATACAGAATTTCAAAGTGAAGAGCATGAAAAAGCATGGCTTATTAGGACTGCTACT
>JAQSXU010000324.1 GCA_029256485.1 Clostridiaceae bacterium | reverse complement strand
CTTTTTATTTTTATTGAAATTGTAAACAATCAAATAACCTTTATCCATTGAATGAATACTCAAATAATCACATAATTGATTAACTCCAGCTTTATGATACTCCTCTCCATGCCATATTTTTAATTCTGTTATATATTTATGGTTATTATAAGTAACAACTACATCTAATCTTTTCTCCCTAGATATCTGAACTTCTTTAAAATCAAAACCTATCCCATTTATAATTGGTTTTATAAATGCTAAAAACAATAACCTTCCATGATATTCAATGAATTTTTCGTCCTTATTGCTATATTGCTCTTTCATAAATTTTTGATAATTTAAAAGTACTTTTTCAAAATCCAAGCCATTATCCAATGTTAAAAAGTTCTCTCTAAAATTATAGTTTGATATATTTTCGCTTTCACGTGCTTTTATAGACGTTAAATGATTATATATATATTGTTCAAAAATCCTATTATGAATTTTACATATATTATTTTCTTGTTTTATGAATCCATATAATTCTCCAAGAGAAATCAAGCTGTCACTTGGAACATAAACTATTTCTTCACCTGATAATACTATTTTTTCAATAAATTTTTTAAAATCTTCATTATTTTCTAGATTCTTTATTAGAGAATCAAACAAAGTATTCTTTTCATATAAGAGCAATTTCACTGCTTTATCAATATTATCTTCTATCCAGTTATTTTTGAAGTTTTGCTCCATTAATAAACTTAATTTACTAACCAAAAAAGGATATCCACTAGTATAATAATATATTTTTTCAGCTATAGCCTTCGTATCCATTTTCACATTTTCTTCGATAGAGTAATCCTTAAGCATAGTTTCTATTTCCATGGAATTAAAGGTCATATCAACATTAAAATCTACAGCAATATTCCATGGACTATTATATTTCCTTTCTTCATCAGGTCTAATTCTTAACTTTAGATTTTTCACATCATGTACTCCAGCTAAAATTACAGAATGAAAAGTATAATCCATATCATCATTAGATAAGATATACTTGTTTCTAAGCATTCCCAAAAAACTTAAAAAGAGCTGATTATTGCTGGCTTTATCAACTTCATCTATAATCAATAATACTGGTTTTTCAGTACTCTGTATAAATTTCGTTATAACACTGGATAACATCTGCAAGTTTTTAATTTCTACTTTTAGATTTCTAAGTTCATTTGATTTTTCTTCATCTATAAATCTTAAGGCATCTATAATTAAAATAAAAAACGTGCTGCTAAAAACTTCCTCATCTTCAAAAACACTATCTCCAATACCTTCAAAACTTGTTCTAATAATTAGATATTTTTCTTTAAATACCTTTGCTATTTGAGATAGTAAAGTAGTTTTTCCATATTGTCTAGGCCTATTTATAATAAAGTAATCTCCTTTATCTATAAGACTTTCGATCTTCTTAAGCTTATTATCCATATTAACCATGTAATGTTTTTTACTAATACAAGGACCTGCTATATTAAATCTTTTTCCCAAGCCTGCTCTCCCTCCTTTTCAAAGCAATTGTACATTTTCACTTCCAACTTTTTACATGGGTCAGTCCCCACTTACAATTCCAACTCTCTTTCCTTTAAAAACAATTGCAAGCTTCCATATATTTTTTACACCTCTATCTTGAAGTTCAGCTTCATATTTATTTTTTTCAATCTGATCTAAGGCTTCCTTACCCCCTTCATCTATAGTTTTAGACGCTGTATCTTTTATTCTTTTAAACTCTATTATAATTCCAAGTTTAGAAATATCCCTTGGAATAAGCATTAAGTTCCTGGTTGTGCTATCGCACTTTTTTAAATGTGCGTATCTTCCATAGCCACTTTCCTTGTTTGATTTAACTTCATATTTATCTGCAAGAGATACAATCATTCCAAGAACAAAAGCATGATATACCTTTTCAGGTTCTTTCCCTGATACGTCGAAGTAACTCATATTTTTCATTACAAAGTCAGTAAATATTTCTTCAAAAACTTCAAGATCTTTTGTGATTAATGCTTTTAGCATGATATTATATTTTTGATTATTTAAAGTTTCTTTAAACCACTTTTCAATTAAAATTTTATAGAAAATAAGAACTTCTTTATTAGGAATTTTTAATTCACAATTAAGTATACCTTCTATATTTTCTGTTTTTACAGCCTTTAAATATCCACTCATAAGCAAAAAGCTCCAGATATTCTCATTTGAATCTTCGACTTCTGACATCACTATAGTATCATCAATTACTTTACTAATTGACTTCCCTTCTATAAGATCTTCAAGTTCAAGTTTTAGGCTATTATCTCCTTTAAGAAGTAGTTTCTTAATCAAATCATTGCTGCTGCTATTAATCCAATAAGGCATAAACCCTTCTCGTTTATTTTTTAAATAATTCAAAACAGACCAAGGATTATATATTACTTCTCCTCCAAATATGTATCCATTATACCATTCCTTAATACCTTCAATTTCATTACTAGAATCATAGTACCTAGCAAGTTTTTCTACCTCCTCTTCAGTAAATCCAAATTTATCATTAAAACTATATCTTAAAAGCGTATTTACTTCTAAATTATTAAGTCCTGAAAATATACTTTCTTTAGCTACTCTAAGTATCCCTGTAATTAAAGATTTTTCGACATAAGGATTGTCCTTTAGGGCTGAAGTTAATAAATTTCTTATAAGTATTATCATCTGTTCATAATAACCATTTATATATCCTTCTTGAATTGGCACGTCATATTCATCTATAAATAGCATTGTCTTCCTCCCATAATGCTTATTCATGTATGCCATAAGAGAACTAATTCCATTACACAATTCAGCAATAGAGGCTTTTCCTGCCATCATATTTATATAATTATCTTTATCTATTGAGGATAATTCATTGCTATTGAGTAAATACTCATGTTCCCTATAAAGATTTGATAGTAAAAATATAATTCCGTCTTTAAAGTCTTCATAAGTTAAATATTTTTCATTTTTAAAGGTAACAAAAACAACAGGGTACTCTCCTTGAAGTTTCATTATTTCTTTTTCATTTTCTATTTTCAATCCATTAAATAAAACTTTTGTTTCTTCTTTAGTTCTTATATCAAAAAAGTATCTTAACATACTTAAATTTAG